>NZ_QVLZ01000052.1:0-46915 GCF_003435205.1 Bacteroides sp. AF32-8BH
CTAATAGACCAATCAAGAGGAGAAAAAAGTAGAGTTGTAGTAAGCCTATTTATGTCCGCACCTTTCTCTATAAGATAGCGAACAATCTCAAAATGCCCTTTAGCGGCAGCTTCATTCAAAGCTGCTGTTGTAGAACTTTCATAAGCATTTATATCTGCGCCATTTTCTATCAATAATTTGACTATTTCTAAATGGTTTCCAGACGAAGCACCCCATAAAGGAGAAAATAATCTATCTTTAATACAATTTACATCGGCTCCATATTGAATTAAAGTCTTGCAAATTTCATAAAAACCTTTCTTTGCAGCTCGGCATAAAGGTGGATGAAGCGTATATAAATTCTCATCATTCAAATCCAGATCTGAATGTTGGTCGAGTATATTCGACACTTCCTGCACGTTGTTATCGCCAACTGCTTTTTCCAGTTTTATATAAATTTCTTTATTATTCATCTATTGAGTTTATAATGTTTGGTGGCTAACCGACCTTTTCGGGGGAGATTGAGCCGCTTGTTATCGACCATATTATATCATGAATTTATTCTTCACCCACTTTTCGATTTGTTTTTTGTTTATGCCTTTACTTACTGATAAGTAGGCTATTTTTTCAAAATTAAATTGAATACCAAAATAATTCTCTACCTCACAAACAAAATTATTAAGATTTAATATATTAGGAGTGCTAAATACTGTCTTATCAACACTAATTGTCCGAATATTACTATCTGAAAAAATAATTTGTTTTTTTCGAGAGGATAGTTCATTTTCGATTATTATTTCATAGGTATCTCCCATTGTTCGCGGGTTACTCAGCCGCATTTCAAATGAAAATCTTTGCTCTTTTTCTTCATCGGTAAGTTGACTGGATGTGAGCCATTCTCCATCTGTTGTAATTATAAGAGATACAGACCAATTATATTTATCCGAAGGCACTATATTGAGATTTTTCAATAATATATATGCTGGTAAATCATCGGAAATTTTATCATAATACTTTCGTATCTTATCGAATAAAGGGTGCTGAATTTCCGAATAGCCAAATAATTCAAATAAAAAATGTAAGTAAAACGGTTTACCGTGAATATATTTGTCTATAAGTTCGTCGAAATACTTTAAGACATTCTCTTCTTTGGAGAAGGCTAAAACCGCCCATACACCTCGTAAGCCAACAATATCATGATGTTCACAAAATAGTCTTTCTGTTTTATCATACTCCGCCAAACATTCTAATAGAAAATTATTTATTTCTACGGTTGAGAACTCTTTAAGTTTTATTACATTCTTATTGTCAGGATAATAACTATCAAGTTTAATTTTGTTATATAGTCGATTAACCAACTTCCCGGTTTGTTTTGGCAAATGGTCTTTCTTCTCCAATATGAAATTTCTTAAATCCATCATCTTTCAGTCATTTAATTATTTATCAGTTAGTTAATCTTTTTTATGGTCGATAACATGTAATTATCAGCGGTTTTCGCTGTTATTTTCTTATTTAACTATCTCATTATCACTTTCAAGAATATCATCCAATGGAGTGCGGATGCTGCTCTTGAAAGTGTCGGCTATATGCACGTACATTTCCGTCGTTTTCAGTTGGTTGTGCCCCAACAGCTCTTTCACGATTTTCAAGTCCGTGCCTTGCTCGATCAGATGCGTGGCGAACGAGTGCCGCAACAGGTGGGGGTACACCCGCTTGGTGAGTCCGGCTTCCTTCGCCGCCTCTTTCAGCTTCTTCGACACGATGCTCTCCGTGAACGGTTCGCCCTTGTACCGCTCGAACAGCCATTCCTGCGGCTTGTACAGCTTGGTGTACTCGGTCAGCTTCCTGACAAGGGGCTTCGACAGCAGCGTGTAGCGGTCTTTCCTCCCTTTGCCCTGCCGTACCCGTATCAGCGAACGGCTCACGTTGATGTCGTGGGGCTTCAAGTCCAGCAGCTCGCTGATTCTCAACCCGGCGGAGTAGAGCAGCGAGAACATGCAGAACAGCCGGATGTCCGGACCGGTTGCGTCAAGGATGGATTTTATCTCCTCCTTGCTCAGCACATCGGGCAGCGTCCGTTCCCGTTTGGCTCGCTTTACCTCGTAACATTTCCGTTCCAATCCCAGCACCTTCTCGAAATAAAACTTGATCGAGTTGATGCGCAGGTTCTGTTGGCACGACGAGATCCCCCGTGTGTCAATCAGGTACACGATGTAGGCGTTGATTTCTTCCGGTCGGATGTAGCGGAGGTTTCTTCCCGCAAAGTATTGCTGGAACTCCTTGAAATAGGCGGTGTACGCACGGACGGTATGCTCGCTGTACCGCAGTTGCCGCAGCATCTCGGCATAGCCGGGCGGGATGGCGGGGCTGGTTTTCCCGCTCTTCTTGGGCAGGGTGTTTTTCAGGGCGGAGTAATTGATATACGCCGTTTCCACATGGCGGTCGAAAAAGCCGGACAGGTCGAAGCCTTCTTCCGGCAGGTAGGCTCTGTCCCCCTCGAACCGCACGCCCTTCTCTTTCGACAGCGACAGCCGGATGGCATCGTCCTCGTCGAACTCCACTTCCACGTATTTCTGCCCGTCACGGATGGCAGGTGAAAGCGTTATTCTCGGTTTGCTCTGATAAACTTTCATACGCATCGCATGGGTGGCAATGACAGACCGTGTCCCTCATTACCCATATTTTACAAATATAGAGAAAACAACGAATTATCGCTGTTTTCCGGAGGAGAAAAATGCGTGCGGGGCATGATTTTTTGATATTTTTCACAAGAAAGGGCTGCGACAAACCTGCGAACCGGACGACAAGTGCGGACAGCCCGCCCCGGAGTTGCACGTTCCCCGTGTTTCTCCCTCTATATTTACGCCCGGTTTCACTTGAGAACCAATAGTATTCACCATTTAAAAACATTAGATTATGGACGAACGACCGGACAGCAGCCAGCAGTTAATGGACATCCTGCTCGTCATGGACGAGAAAGGCACGCTCCAAGCCGTCAGCGGAGTAAAGGACGGCGAGTTACAGACCAAGAATCCCTTGGAGGACAACAACGACCTCCTGCGGGTGGATCGCCACGGCGATATGTTTTCGAATTTCTTTTCCAACCTCTGGAACCAGTTGAAAGACCCGACCCGCTTCCATTTCTTCCGTGTGCCGGAAGAGGAGGTGCAGCGGGTAGCCGCCGATTTCCGGCAACGGGAGAGCCAGTCCGTCAAGACGGGCGAGCCGCTCGTTGCGCAGTACGAGGTGCAGCCGCCCGTGCAGGCACAGCAGCAGACCCAAGCCGGGCAGCAGCAACAGCCGGAGGGTGTGCCGCAGCAGTCCGCCGGGCAGACCGAACAGAACCCGCAGTACAAGTACCGCCCGGAGGACATCGACTGGAACAGCCTCGCCGCCCTCGGCGTGCAGCGGGAGCAGATCGAGGGCAACGGGATGCTCGACCAGATGCTACGGGGCTTCCAGACCGACAAGACCGTCCGGGTGCATTTCCACTTCGACGGCATCTCGCACAGCAACGACAGCCAGCTTTCGCTCAAGCCCGGCACGGACGGCAGGCTGACCGTGTGCAGCCACGGCATCCTCGACCCGGAGAAGATGCAGAAGCAGTTCTTCGGCTACGACATCACCGACTCCGACAAGCAGGTGCTCCGGCAGACGGGCAACATGGGACACCCGGCTACTGTCACCAACCGGGCGGGCGAGCAGGTCGAAGCCCTTGTCAGCCGCAACCTCAAGACCAACGAGCTGGTCGCCTTCCCGCTCTCCAAGGTCAATATCCCGGCGGAGAAGAACGGGCATACCTTCACACCGGACGAGATAGCCCGGCTCAAACAGGGCGAGGCGGTGGTCTGCCAGTTCCTTTCCAGAGCCAAGGAGGGGGAGCAGCCCAAGCTCTACCCAGCACCCGTGCAGTTCAGCGCAGCCAAGATGCAGCTCGAATTTCTCTTCGGCGACCGGGGCAGGCTGGCGATGGATGCGTACAAGGCGAACCTGAAACAGACCGCCAATCAGGAGGTGCCGAAGACCTTCCGCAAGCAGGAGCTTACCGAGAAGTCCCGCCTCGAACTCGAAGCCGGGGGAACGGTCAAGGTCTCCGGCTTGGTGGACAAGAAAGGAAAAGCCTACCAAGGCTACATCACATGGAAGCCCGGCGAGAAGCCCGCCTTCATGTTCCCCAAAGACTACAAGGCGGCGCTCGAAGAGGGGTGTGTCAAGCCCGCCGTGGAGAACGAGGTGCAGGTGGCGGTCAATTCCGAGGGCAAGACCGTCGAGGCTACCCGCAACCTGAAAGAGGCCCTGCAATCCGCACAGCAGCGCCCCACCGGGGAGCAGAAACAGCAGCAGGAGCGCAGGCAGGAGCAGAAAGAGGACCGGAAACAGGCACAGAAGCAGGAGCAGCCCGACAAGCCCAAGCGCAGCCGGGGTGTCCGCCGATGATTTCCCCCGCCATTCTGTAAATGAATTACCCGGTTATCCCGTCCGAGCGGCGGGATAACTTTTGTCAAACCGTTAAAAATTAAAGAAATATGATTACAGCAGTCATCGCTGAAAAGCCTTCCGTAGCGAAGGATATAGCAAACGTGTTGAATGTCCGGGAGCGGCACGATGGCTACCTCTCAGGTAACGGCTACCTCGTTACCTGGGCGTTCGGCCATCTCGTCCAGCTCGCCATGCCCGAAGCATACGGCTACACGGGCTTCCGGCGTGAGAACCTGCCCATTCTGCCGCAGGAGTTCAAGTACATCCCCCGCCAGATACGGGAGGGCAAGGAGTACAAGCCCGATCCCGGCGTGCTCAAACAGTTGAAGGTCATCAAGGAGGTTTTCGACCGTTCCGACCGTATCGTCGTGGCGACCGATGCCGGGCGTGAGGGCGAAGCCATTCATCGGTACATCTACAATTACCTTGGCTGCCGCAAGCCCTGCCTGCGCCTCTGGATCTCCTCGCTGACCGACCGTGCCATCCGGGAGGGGCTGGATAACCTCAAGCCCGGCAGCGACTACGACAACCTCTACCGTGCCGCCGAAGCCCGTGCCATCGCCGACTGGGAGATTGGATTGAATGCGACTCAAGCGCTTTCCATCGCCGCCGGGCAGGGCATCTACTCCCTCGGACGGGTGCAGACGCCCACCTTGATGATGATCTGCTCCCGTTATCTGGAGAACAGGGATTTCACCCCGCAGACCTATTTCCGGCTGAAGATCACGGCGGAAAAGGACGGCACGCCCTTCGCCGCCATCTCTGAATTGCGTTACGAAACCCTTCCGGTGGCAAACGCCGCCCTCGCCGCTGTAACCGCAACGGGGACGGTGCAGGTTGCCGACGTGCAGCGCAGGGAGGTGAGCCAAGAGCCTCCCTTGCTCTACGACCTGACCGCCTTGCAGAAAGAGGCGAACGGCAGGTACGGCTTCTCGGCGGACAAGACCCTCTCCGTCGCCCAGTCGCTTTACGAGAAGAAGGTGTTGAGCTACCCCCGTACCGGCTCCCGCTACCTCTCGGAGGATGTGTTCGACGAGATACCCGACCGCATCGCCCTGCTGGAGCGGTACCCGGCTTTCTCCACCCATGCCGCCGCCCTGAAAGGGGCTTCGCTCAACCGCCGCAGCGTGGATGCGGGGAAAGTTACCGACCACCATGCGCTCATCATCACCGAGTGTCTGCCCGGCGAGCTGTCCGCCGACGAGCGCACGGTGTACGACATGGTAGCCGCCCGCCTGCTCGAAGCCTTCTCCGCCCGTTGCCTCAAGGACGTTACCACCGTCTCTTTCACGGCGGGGAACAGCGTGTTCACCGCCAAGGGGACGGTCGTCAGGTCCGCCGGATGGCGTGCCGTACGGAACGAGCGGGACGAGGACGACGAGGGAACAGCCGCTTTGCCGCCCTTGCAGCCCGGCGAGGCTTTCCCCCTGCAATCGGCGGAGTGCGTGGAGAAACAGACCAAGCCCCGTCCCCTGCACACCGAGAGCAGCCTGCTTTCGGCGATGGAGCATTGCGGCAGGGAGTTGCGGGACGACGAGCTGCGGGACAGCCTGAAAGGGAACGGTATCGGCACGCCCGCCACCCGTGCCTCCATCATCGAGACCCTCTTTGCCCGTGACTACGTGCGCCGGGAGAAGAAGAGCCTCGTGCCGACCGACAAGGGGCTTGCCGTGTATCAGATAGTGAAGGACAAGCGCATCGCCGATGTCGAGATGACCGGGCAGTGGGAGACCGCCCTCGCCAAGATCGAGAGCGGGGAGATGAATCCCGACACCTTCCGCAAGGGCATCGAGGTCTATGCCGCCCAGATTACCGAAGAACTCCTGCAAGTGCAGGTATCGGTGGCGGACGGCGGACATATCCCGTGTCCCAAGTGCCGTTCCGGTCGCATCCTCCTTTACCCGAAGGTCGCCAAGTGCAACAACGTCGATTGCCCCCTGACCGTCTTCCGCAACAAAGGGGAGAAGCAGCTCACCGACAGCCAGATTGCCGACCTTGTAACCAAAGGCAAAACATCCCTTATCAAAGGCTTCAGGAGCAGGGACGGCAAGCCCTTCGATGCGTACCTCACCTTCGACAAGGACTTCCGCATCGTGTACGGGTTCCCGCCCCGCACGGACAAGCCCAAAGGAAAGGAGCGCAGGCGATGAACGGCATCGGTTGGATCACCGTGGCGGAAGCCGCCCGGCTCTGCGGCACGGACGAGCTGCGCATCACCCTCTGGATGAACGGCAACCACATCGCCTACGCCCGTTTCGACGGCATCCTGATGATCGACGGCGCATCCCTTGCCGCCCTGTTCAGCCGCAACCGGGTCGCCACCATCTACGAGGACGTGGCGCAACAGCGGGGCAAGCCCGGCAGACCGGGCAGGCTCCGCCGCCTGCTCGATACCCCGCTCGACACCTTCGGCTTGTCGCAGCGCATCGTCCGGGCGTGCCGGGAGCTGGGCGTCTTCACCGTGGAGCACCTGCTCGTCCACCTCCGCCGCTTCCGCTTCTCCCGCCTGTACTGTGTCCGCAACTTCGGCAGCGGATCGGCAGCCGAGACCCTCCGGCGGCTCCGGCAGGACGGCTTGACAGACGGCGGCAGCCCACGGGATTTCAAGGTCTTGTACCCGTAATCCCGGCAATATTCACTATCTTTGCCAGCCGATTATATAAGAAGGCGGATTTGTCTTTCCCATAACCGACTGGCAAATACTCGAAAGGATTTCGAACCTATTCTGTTCATAATATGAAGCGTTCCATTTCCCTTTAAACAGCCTTTTTACAACTCAAAAAGGGTTAAATGCTTGAATTTGTGGACATATATTCGAAAAATATTGTATTTTTGTACCCGAAAATAGGACGACAATGGCTAAAAAGCACTCATTATCTGTTGAAAACATAGATCAGGTTGCTATTGATTTTATAGCGACAAAACCTTCATATTCAATCAAAATAACAGATTGCCAAGAAGGTAAATTAAAAAAAATAGCAATAACTCATAATAAGGAAACTGGTATCTTAAACTGTTTTATTAATGGCGGGCAAGTTTCTTATAGTACGCAAGGAAAAGCACATTTAAAAGGAATATGTGAAGAATGTTGGAACGTTATCCTTCAAAATACTTCAATTCCTTGCCCTGATAAGAAAAGCTTTACGGCAAAAGGAATAAGTGAAGAAGATTTTGATGCTTTTATAGATGTATTATCGGAAAGTGATGAAATCGAAATAACTACGGTCAATACAGATAACAATCCTGCTATCAGGAACCAATATCATTTAAAGGGGAAATATGATGCCAAGGTATCTATTATTTTTTATAATAATGGGACTTTATTTTTACAGGGAGCTGTAACAGCTTTTTATATTGAGCTTATTACAGAAATAATGGAGACAATATCTTCTGTTCCAACCGAAGTAATGGAAGACTTCTTGGCTATTCAACCTTTAGTAGGATGTGTGATAGAAAAAGATTTGAATAAGCATTTCACGAAAACTGAAAACATTGAAGGAAGTATTCTTGAAGATTTTCTGAAAACATCTATTGCTCTTGCTAACTCCGGTGTTGTGGTTGATGATTACGGGTGTTATACATTCGGTATAATGAAGGCTTTGGATGGCTTGATTAGCAAAAGACTCTTGGAAGACGCACCGGATTTTAAAGATTATGGTACATATTTTGAGAGAGGTAAAGATGGAAACTACCATTTTTTGGAGAATGTGGGAACTTACAATGGTAATCCCTCGTTAAAAAGAGCATTGGAAAAGGCGTATGACTTTTATAACAAGAATCGGCATACAACTTTCCATATTGATCGCAGGAACTTAGAAACAAGCAGAACCTTATATTATGATGAAGCGGTGAACATAATAAAGGATGGACTTGTTATTATAAATGACTTATGTACTAATTGGTAAAGAAATGAAGACAAAAGATTATCAAATAATCTCTTTAGGAGAACGAAGTTTTTTAGTAGTAGTTCTGTCATTGGAAATGACGGATTACTATTGGACTGCTCTCCAATCAGAATTGGCAAAATATAATGTTGCCGATGCTGAAGTTTATTTTGATTTTCTATACCGTAACGGATTAAAAAATAGATTTTTCAAAACTAAGCTCATGGGAGTTAGTCTATTGAATAATTCTTTGAGAAAATGTAAAGCTACACAAGAGTGTATTAGTGCTTCTGATAAATTCTTTACTTTGCATAAGGATGTGATTGAACATAGCGTATTATCGTCTATTCAAAAAACATTCTTTAGAAAGAAATTAGACAGAACTAATATTCTTCCGACAAATGTACTTTAACATTATAAAGGAATTAATATATTAGAACAAAAGGTGCATCAATGATGCACCTTTTGTTTATACTTCAAATTTAGGCATCAGCAAGACCTAAATTCAACATATCTTTGTCATTCCAACTATTTCCGTTATCTTTGCATCAGTAGAACCTGCCAAGCCTCTTGATAATGCTCAAATCGGCGGGTCGTTTTTTTATAACCCGTCATCCTTTCCTGAATGACCCAAGCCACTTTTCAGTGGCTTTTTGCATTTCATGGGCATACCCTTCCGTACACCGTCCGGATTTTCCCGTCCTCCAATACCTTGCTCGACCGCACGATCCACGTCCTGCCGTCGTTCAGCCCGCACTCCAGTGCCTTCTCGCCGCCGCCGACCAGCACCGGCACGGTTATCACCACGATTTCGTCCGCCAGCCCGTTATCCAAGAGCAAAGCCCCGGTTTCCGCTCCGTAAGCCGTTACCGTCCCTTCGCCGTCCGCTTTTATTCTCCGCAGTTCCGCTGCCGCATCCCCTGTAACAAACCGCACCCGTTCCTTCTCCGTCAGGTCAATACAGCCGTCCGTCACGACCAAAGTCTCTTTTGCCGTGAGCGGCCAGCCCAGATGGTTCAGGTAAATGCGCAGGTAGGTTTCCTCGTCGATCAGCACGCAGCCGGAGGCGTCCACCGCCGCATCGAAATACTTGTCCGATCTGACCGGACAACCGTCAATGGATTGGTACACGTGCAAGGTAATCTGTTTCATATCAATGTGTTTTTAAGGATTATGTCCGCCTCGCACCCAAAAGAACAGCGTGAACTCACGCTATTCCGAAGTAAAGGTACTGGTATTACCCGATAAGCAGAATAGGCAAGCCCACGCCGTATAAGCATACAGCATGAACATTGCGCCATTCGTCTTGCTTATCAAAAATTACCAGTTTTTTACTTCAAGACGTTCAGCGAACGTACAATATGTATATCAATCCCCGCCTGCTTCCAAGCCGGGCATGAATCTTCTATGTCACGACAGCGACCGTGCCCGAGAGCACCGCCTTCTGTCTTCGTGCGAACAAAGATAATGAAACTTCCCGAATAACAAAACAATAGCCCCGCCTAATCTCACGATCCGGCAGGGCTTCATCCACCAAAAGCACCGTCAGAAAAATGTCATTTTCACGGGAACAACCCCCTTTTCCTGCGCCTTTCCTCTTTCCGGGCTTCCTTCTCCTTGCGTTTCGCAGCCCGTTCCTCCACGTCGGCGAAACGGGTGCGGATGAACTCGTGCACGTCCTTCGTGCGGTAGAACACCTTGCCGCTGATGGTGAAGTACGGCAACACCCCGATGGCACGGTAGCGTTGCAGCGTGCGGATGCCCACCTTCAGCAGCAGGCACAGGTCTTGGTTGTCCAGCACCTCCTCGCCGTCGAGCGTGTTGTTCTTCTTCAGCACCCTTTCCAGCAATTTCTCCGTCCGGTCGAAGCGTTCCATGATGCGCTCCATCCAGCCCTCAAACTCTTCCCTGTCCGTGTACATAGCAGTCGCCCTCCTTTTCGATGATTTCCTTTTCCCGCATATAGCGGATGTAGCCTTTCGCCGTCCGTTCCTTCACTTCCAGCATCTCCTGTATCAGCTCGCACAGTTCGATGTAGCCGTACTTCTCCTGCCGGGCGAACGCCTCCCGTGCCATCTCCGCCAGCTCCTTCTCCTTGCGCTTCTCTTTCTCCGCCCTCGGCTTCTCGCCCACATAGACGGGCATCCCGGCTTGCTTGTCCCATCTGAACTGCATCAGCGGAATGTCCAGCGGGCTGCCGTCCCTGACCTTCAACGCCTTCACCACCGACACCTCCGGGTTCTCGTCCTTCTCGATGGAGAGGATGGCGGCGGACTTGCGTTGCAGCTCGCTGCCGAGGTGTCCCCGCAGCTTCAGTCCGTTCGGCACGAAATGCACCACGGCGGCGATACACGTGCGGTAGATTCCCGCCAGCCGGTAGATCTCGTCAATCAGCGCCACGCTCTCCGCCTCGTCGTTGGCGCAGCGGATCAGGTCAGCCACCCCGTCGATGACGACCAGATGGATGCCCCCGTGCAGGTAGTGGTACCGGTCCATGCTCTGCACGATGGCGGTCAACCGCTCGCTTCTCGACATCCCCGTCAGGCAGTACACGTGCAGATACTCCGGCATCCGCTCACGCCCGGCACGGCGCAGCAGCCGCCCCGTGTTCTTGTGGAGCTGTTGCTCGCTCTGTTCCGTGTCGTAGAGCAGCACCGCACGCCCCTTGCGGTTCGGTTCCACCCGCACCCCCAAGAGATCGGCGTCCGTCTCCCGTTCCATGATCGCCCCGGCGACCAGTGCGGCGGTGTAGTTGCTCTTGCCCGTCCCTTCACCGCCCGTGATGCAGAGGATGTTCTCTTCCGAGCCTAACGGCACGTCCCCGGCGGTAACGATGGCGACCGCCTGTTCGGGCGGGTGGTCATAGTCGATCTCGCACGATTTCAGCATCGCCAGCGTGTCCCCGTACAGCGTGTCGAGCAGTTTCAGGAACAGCCCCATCAGCTCCTCCCTCGTGTGCCCGGCTTTGAAGTAGTCCGTCACGTCCTTCTCCGCCTTCGTCCCCGACAATGGCAGCACCAGCCGTTTCACCCCGTACTCCGCCAGTTGCGCACGGTGCTTCTCCGAGCATTCCAGCCCCGTCTTGTCCGTGTCGTACAGCAGCACGATGTGCTTGAAGCGATAGACCAGCTTGCGCACGGTCTTCGCCGGGATGACCGAGGTCTCCGAGTTGAAGCAGATGGCGTGGAAGCCGTGCGCCGCCAGCGTCAGCACGTCCTTCTCGCCGCCCGTGAGGAAGAGCAGGTCGCCCTTCGAGGGCAGTTGCTCCAGCCCGAAGCAGTAGTTGTCGCCCGTGTGCCCGCCATAGACGAAGCGCACCTCCGACATCGGGCGATAGACCTTCACGCCCCATTTCCCCCTGTACCCGAACATCGGTTCCGCCGGGGTGGAACTGAAGCCGAACGCCTTGCCCTCCCTCGTCTCGCCCCGGTACTCGGCGAGCGATACCGTCCCGTAGCGGCGCAGCACCTCCACGGTGATGCCCGATGCGCCCCAGTAGACAAGCTCCCCCTCGGTGAAGGGCTTCTCCGCCGCCCGGTAGGGCTTCGGTTCGGGACGGTCGGCGGACACAGCCGCCTCTTCCGTGTCCGTTCCGGCTTCCCCGGCACCGCCGCCCCTTGCGCCCGGCACGAGCCGCAATCTCCGACAGCCCCCGGTTCCCACCGTCCCGTCGGTCGGGCTGTCCCCGTCCAGTCCGAGGCACAGCTCCCGGTCGATGGTGTGCAGCACCTCCACGAAGTCGGCGGCGTTCCGGCAGTCCAGCCCTTTCAGCTTCGCCACGAGGAAGAAGCAGTCTCCCGAATAGTCCCCGTTGCCGAAGTCCTTCATCCGGTACGTACCGCTCCGGCGGTCGTAATACACGTTGCACGAAGCCTTGCTGTCGGCGTACAGCGGGTTCAGGAAGTTCCTGCCCACCCGCCACTTCACGGGCAGGTAGTGGCGGAACACGTCCAGCCCGTTACTGGTTCTTGCCAGCACTTCTTCCTTTCTTACCATAGCTTCCGTTTTTTCGGTTATGCAGGGGATGTTCCGCTATCATCCGGTCGATCTTGGCGGCGGGCGTCTCCACCATCCACCGCTCACGCAGGCTCTCGACAGCCTGCCGGGGATAGCGTATCTGCCGCCCGATCATCGAATAGGGGACGATGTTCTTCTGGCGGTAGCGTTGCAGGGTGCGGTGGCTGATGTCCAGCGCCTCGCACACCTCCTTGTGCGTCATCCACTTCGGGTCGGCTTTCCGTCCCTTGGTCACAGGGCTTTCCGCTTCCTCTTTCCGTTTGCGCTCCGTTTCCTCCCGGTTCCGGGATTCCTCCACGTAGGCGGTTATCTTCTCGATCTTCTCCACGAGCAGGCGGTAGGCGTTGCTCTCGATGGTCATTATTTCCATTGTCGTACTCATTTTTAGGTTTCTGCCGCAAATGTCGCCCGATTCGCCGGTTTTTCCTGCCACTATACCGGCACCTTGGCAAAGATTTTTTTTCGGGGCGCATTTTCGCCCTTGCCGCCGTTCCGGGCGGTAAAAAGGACCGAGACGGGGTAAAAAAGAGCGTCCGGAAGGCTCTTTCCAGCCCTTCGGACGCTCCCTTCCCGTGTCCTGCCGTCTCTGCCGCCCCGTTGCCAACTTGCTACCGGCTATCCATGTCCCGCATCTTTTTCAGCAGCCTCTCCTTCATCTCGTCCAAGAACGCCGTCGGGTTCTGTTGCCCCCGCAGCCTGCCGAAAGCGTGGTACACGTTGCCCAGATCCACGTGGAAATGCTTCTCGAACAGCGCAGCCAGCTCGCCGATCTCGGCGTTGCCCTCGTCCACGCTTCCCGTCACGTGTATGCCATAGACGAGCAGTATGGCGGCAACCTTCGTGTTCGTCCAGCGGTGTTCCTTCTCCGGCACGGCTTCCGTCTCCGTCCCCTGCGCCGCACGCTCCATCCGGCGGCTCAAGTGTACCAGCAGCATCTCCACCGAGATCAGCCGTGCCGCCAGTATGTCGTAGCCCGTGGAGAACTCCGCCTCCTCGTCCAGCACGAAGCTGCCGCTCTCGGGGCTTAGCTCGCCCTTCGCCCGCAGGAAATAGTAGCTGTCCCGGTACGTCGCCCCGCTGTGATAATACTGGTAAAAGGGCAGGTAGCGTTCCATCATCCGCTCGGCACGCTCCATCGCCTTGCGGTAGTACGGTTCGGCGACACGCAGGCAGGCGGGGCAGCCGCTCTCTATCTGGTACACCCGGTAATAGTACAGCAGCCTGCCCGTCAGGGCGGGTTTGTAATACTTGAAGTAGAGGATCTCCTTCGCGTCCCCGGCGAACGGATGGGCGAGGGCGTACTCCTTCAGTTCCCGGTTCTTGCCTTTCAGGTACGAGACCATCTCACGGCAGACGCCTATCACCTCCTTGCCGTCCATGCCGGGGGCTGTGGTCGCCATGCGCTGATCCACCTCCTTCAGCAGCCCGTTAAAATATTCTTCCATATAAATCTTGTTTCATGTTGTTTATAAGGGCGCAAAGTTAGCGGACGGCAGGGAAACGGACGTTCTGAATCCTCACCGCCGGATTCGGATTGTCCGCCAATCGGCCCCGGACGGTCGGTTTTTCACGGCAGGGCTGGAAAAGGGAGGCTAAACTGTACGGGCGCACCGGGCGATTTCACGGATTTCGGCAGGAGTAGCCTTCAGGTGCTTCTTGCAGAAGTCCCACAGGTAGCTCGGAGTGGCGAAGCCGCACACGTCGGCAATCTCTTGAAGGGGCATGTCCGTGTCCGCCAGCAGGGAGGTTACGTGCGCTTTCCGCTGTTCCGTCAGCCAGCGGTGCGGAGTGGTGTTCAGCTCCTCCTTGAAACGCCGTCCCAGCGTATTGACCGACATGGCGCATTCCCGTGCCAGTTCCTCCACGTTCTTCACCTTGGGCAGAGCCAGTGCGATTTCTTCCCGGAACGAGCAGCCCCGCAGGTGCGGCAGGTACTTTTCCACCTCCTGCAAGTCCGCCTTGCCGAACATCGGCGGTATGCCCTTGCGGTACTCGGACGCCCGTTCACGGCGGAAGCGGAACAGCAGTCCCGCCAGACGGTTGCAGAGCACGTTCAGGTGCGGGTATTCGTCGTAGGCGTTGATGCTTGCCTGCATCCGGCAGAGGAACAGGAATCCTCTGCAGTCCTTCTCCCGGAAATACGCCTCCGCCGTTTCCAGCAGGAAGTCTGACGAGCTTCCGTGGCGGTGATAGGCGACCAGTATCAGCAGCCCGGCTTCCTCCTTTACCCGGCACGAAAGTACGGGGCAGTGTTCCCGCAGCAGCTCCACCAGCCGCACCATCCGTCCGTTCTCCCGTGCGAGCCGTTCCGCCGCAATCCATGTCACCGGACGCTCCGCATCCGTTTGCGGCAATACCCTGCGTACCTTTTCCATCCATTCCCGCCATCCCTCCCGGACGGCTTCATTCATTAGAATTAGTGTAAGATTCTGTTTCATTTTGTTTCAACACGATATTAAATAATACAAATCTTACACGAAATTACAAATTGTTTGCAATAGATGTCCTGCCGACACCCCGTATCGGTCACGATATTTCCTTGAATTACAGATTCGGATTTTGCTCCATAGGTTCGGATATTCAGTCGTGAAAAAACAGAAAGGCTGTACCGGTTCCACCCGCAGAACGGCATGACAGTAAGCAGGGGGAGCCGGAAGAAAGTCATTCGCCGGTTGGTGAGTGCGTCTTTTCAACGGGATATTTGCCGTCCCGTATCTCCTGCAACCTTTCGATCAGTGGTTGCTCCTTGGAATGGTTCTTTTGTTCGGCTATAATGAAGAACGATGCAAAACTGCCGATAACATACAGCCAGAACAGGCATTGACCGAGCAATTTCCGGTATTCGCCCACTGTCTCGTACTTCGCCTGCATCGCTTTCAGCTTCGCAGGACGGTAATACAGCTTTCTGGCAATCCAGATAAAAGGAGCGAGCGTCGCTGCGGCGAACAGATAGGCAACCGGGTTGAACCTGCTCCATTCCACCTTGTCCGTCAGGGAAGAGAACCAGCCCGTCAGCATATCCCATCCCCATGCCTCGAACAAAAGATGGAGAGCCATCAGGTTAAGAAGCCACAGGATTGCCATCGTCCACGTGGCATTGGAGATAACCGCCTTGTCTTTCCTTGCACGTTTGTTCTTGCTCCAGAAGTAATACATCCAGTATGCCGGTTCCTTGAACATAGCTTCCTCCTTTCCTTGTTTTCCGCTTGCTTATCCCGTTACGAAGAACAGCAACAGGGCGCATCCCGTTGCGGCGGCAACGATCAGCCCCAGCCAGAAACGGTAACTCCTTTCACCCAGCGTACCCAGCCAGAAATTCCCTTCCCAACTTCCCGGACGGGAGTACGTCCACCGCCATCCGCAGACAATCCCCACAAGCCACAGCAGCAGGATTCCCGCCACGATCAGGTAGCCGTACCTCGGATGCGCCTGCAACCACTCCGGCAGACCCTCCATAAACTCGCTTATCTTATCGAACCATTCCATAGCAATAACAGAAAAAGCCAAATTCATACCTTACGGACGAACCGTTATACATCAAAGCAAAAATAGTGAAAAGTCCAATCACTCAAAAAGTTTCACCGCAAAAATCTTTTCCGTTTGGAAGAAATACGTTTTATTTGCACCTATATAGCCGCAACGTATGAAGAAAGCCTCCCCACATAAAAGAACCAGTCGGCCGAAGCTCCCCGGATTCTTCGACCACCTCTTTTATTGGACGTGGCGCAGTTGTCGGCACGGCTTCCCGGATCGTAGTTTTGCGGTCATCAGTGTGGTCCAGTTCGCCTGCCTCCTGTTTCCTGTCGCCATCGCTTTACAGTTCTTGGGCACTCCGGCTGTCCGCTTCCTTTACGAAACAGACGACCGCCTTACGCTTTTCCCGCTGATACTGCCGTTCCCCGTATTGCTCTGGAGGAATATGCGCATCTATACCGAGGAGCGTTACCGCATGATGCACGACTATTACGGGGCGTTCCATGTATCGGTACGGCAACGCTATCGCCTCCGTTTCCTTGTCTGCACGGTGCTTGCAGTCCTTGCCATCCTGCTTGAAATACGGCTGTTCACCCTTTATCATGACCGCTGCACGGCCATATCCTCCGGCAACAGCCATCCCGCAAGCCTCTATGTCCCGTACCGGTATGACAACGGCAACGACCCCGTGCAGGAAGGCGTTTACCGCATCGTCGATGAAAAAGGGCGTATCGGATATGCGGACGAGCATGGCAATACCCTCGTAGAACCACGCTTCGCTTTTGGCTTTCCTTTCGAGAACGGGAAGGCGAAAGTAACCGACACGGGAGAACTGGAAGAAGCTCCCGGTTCGGATGGGGAATACCACTATTGGGAAAGCGATGATTGGTATTACATCGACCGCAAAGGGCAAAGGATTGAATAAAAGCCCCAAGACTGCCCTAAGCCCGACATTCCAGCCACCCCACCTGCCAAGCCCTTGCAGGGCAAACACGAAGCCGCCAAGCCCTATCGGAACATCCCGTTCATCCCACCTTTCCCCCGAAACAAACACCAAAACTCAAAACCAACTCATTTACAGAAACTTAAAAGAATATCGGTGCAAGCCGCAAAACAGCCCTGTGTGGCTGGTGCAAGGTGCAGCTATATATATAAATATAGCTGCACCTTGCACCACAGAAATACACACTGAAAATCAACATTTTACACTTCGAGTAAAACCACGGGTGCAACCTCGTTTTTTGCACCGCCTCCTGATTTTATGCTTTTCCTGTAATCCGGTAATCCCGAAAAATAAAAAATCCCCGAAACATTTCCCTTTTTCGGTCAAAATTCCTATATTTGCATCAGTTCCAAGAGCAGAGCGAAGCAATGCAGCGAAACCCGCACAGCTACCAAATCGCTACCGGCTACCGAACTTTCTACTCTTTAAGTCTTATCTACCAACCGATTACAAAAAAACGATTGTTTTTCAAAAAAAATAGTGGCATAGGGTTTTCTTAGAACCAAAAGAGTTACTTTTGTGTGCCTTTTGGATAGGATAGGCAAGATAAATGTTAGATAATACACTAGGAACGAGGATATGAACGAGTTTACGAAAACGATTGTAGAGTGGTATGAAGAGAATAAACGTGAACTGCCCTGGAGGGAGTCTGCCGATCCGTATCTGATCTGGATTTCGGAGATTATTCTTCAACAGACGCGGGTGGCGCAGGGGTATGATTATTTTCTTCGCTTTATCAAGCGTTTTCCCGATGTACAGACTTTGGCTGCTGCGGATGAGGACGAGGTGATGAAGTATTGGCAGGGGTTGGGGTATTATTCGCGTGCCCGCAATCTTCATGCTGCCGCTAAAAGCATGAATGGTGTTTTCCCGAAAACATATCCGGAAGTGCTGGCTCTGAAAGGAGTGGGGGGGTACACGGCGGCAGCTATCTGTTCGTTTGCTTACGGTATGCCTTATGCGGTGGTGGATGGTAATGTGTATCGGGTGCTTTCACGTTATTTCGGTATAGATACTCCGATTGATTCGACGGAAGGAAAGAAACTTTTTGCAGCATTGGCAGATGAGATGTTGGATAAGAAGCATCCGGCTGTTTACAATCAGGGGATAATGGATTTCGGAGCGATTCAGTGTACTCCGCAGTCGCCCAACTGTTTGTTTTGTCCCTTGGCAGGCGGTTGCTCGGCACTTTCGAAGGGGTTAGTGACAAAGCTTCCGGTGAAACAGCATAAAACAAAGACTACCAACCGTTACTTCAATTATATTTATGTACGTGCGGGCGCGTATACCTTTATAAATAAACGAACAGGAAATGATATTTGGAAGAATCTGTTCGAATTGCCATTGATAGAGACTCCGACGGCTCTTTCGGAGGAAGAGTTTCTTGCTTTGCCGGAATTCCGTACATTCTTTGCATCGGGGGAAGTGCCGGTGGTGCGTTCTGTTTGCAGGGAAGTGAAGCATGTGTTGTCTCACCGGGTGATTTATGCTAATCTGTATGAAGTAACATTATCTGAAAATTTGACTTCTTTCGGTGATTTCCAGAAAATAAAAGTGGAGGAACTGGAGCAGTACGCTATTTCAAGGCTGGTGCAAACTCTGCTGCAAGCACTAAATGGCAAGTATTAAGTTTTAATACTTAAAATTCTTGCATCCTATTGTTATTCTGTTTAATTTTGGCAGCAGATTTAATTTTAAGAATCATAAACTTGATACAGATATGTCAGTAAATAGAGTGATATTGGTAGGAAATGTAGGACAAGATCCTCGGGTGAAATACTTCGATACAGGTTCGGCAGTAGCAACTTTCCCATTGGCTACGACGGATCGTGGATATACGTTGGCTAATGGAACCCAGATTCCCGAAAGAACAGAGTGGCATAATATCGTTGCATCTAACCGTTTGGCGGAGATTGTAGATAAATATGTGCACAAAGGTGACAAGCTGTATCTGGAAGGGAAGATAAGAACGCGTTCTTACAGTGACCAGTCGGGTGCTATGCGCTATATCACCGAAATTTATGTGGATAATATGGAAATGTTGTCTCCGAAAGGAGCCAACCCGGGTGCGGGAGCTTCTGCTTCCGGACAGCCTGCTATGGGACAGCAGCAACAACCGGTTGCCGGCCAGCCGCAACAAACGCAGCAGTCGCAGGCGCAACCTGTACAAGATAATCCGGCAGATGATTTGCCGTTCTAAATAATGTGATAGTGTGCCAATCGATTTTTTCTAACTCATTGGCACATTATCTTTTGTTTAACTAAAATATAAACTCTTTGGACTCAGATGGTTATTTAAGCCAATTGGCTGACATTTTCAACGGTATTACCGTAAACACTCCTTCTATCTCTGCTATTATTGCCATAGCGCTGGCAGGTGTGCTCCTGCTTGCTTCCGGTTTTGCTTCGGCTTCCGAAATAGCTTTTTTCTCGCTATCTCCTTCTGATCGGAATGATATTGATGAGCGCAATCATCCTTCCGACGATAAAATAAGTGCTCTTCTTGGGGACACCGAACGTCTCTTGGCAACGATATTGATTACGAACAATTTTGTGAATGTGACCATTATCATGCTCTGCAATTTCTTCTTTATGAATGTGTTTGTTTTCCATTCTCCGTTGGCAGAGTTCCTGATACTGACCGTCATCCTGACCTTCCTCCTGTTGTTGTTCGGTGAAATTATGCCTAAGATTTATTCGGCACAGAAAACATTGGCCTTTTGCCGTTTTTCGGCACCGGGAATTTACTTTCTGGAAAAGGTATTCCGTCCGATAGCTACTGTGCTTGTGCGTTCGACAACTTTTCTGAATAAGCATTTTGTGAAGAAGAGCCACAATATTTCTGTGGATGAACTGTCGCACGCGTTGGAACTGACGGATAAAGCAGAGCTTTCTGAAGAGAACAATATTCTGGAGGGAATTATCCGTTTCGGTGGGGAAACCGTGAAGGAGGTGATGACATCACGTCTGGATATGGTCGATCTGGATATCCGTACATCTTTCAAGGAGGTGATGCAATGTATCATTGAAAATGCTTATTCACGTATTCCTATCTATTCCGGTTCACGGGACAATATTAAAGGGGTGCTGTATATTAAAGACCTTCTGCCTCATGTCAATAAGGGGGATAATTTCCGTTGGCAGTCATTGATTCGCCCGGCTTATTTTGTGCCGGAGACGAAGATGATTGATGATTTGCTGCGTGACTTCCAGGCGAATAAGATTCATATTGCTATCGTTGTGGATGAGTTTGGAGGAACTTCCGGGCTGGTAACGATGGAGGATATTATCGAAGAGATTGTAGGTGAGATTCACGACGAATACGATGATGAAGAGCGTACATACGTTGTTTTGAATGACCATACCTGGATATTTGAAGCGAAAACGCAATTGACGGATTTCTATAAGATTGCAAAAGTAGACGAAGACGAATTTGAAAAGGTGGTGGGTGATGCAGATACATTGGCAGGTATGTTGCTCGAAATTAAAGGTGAATTCCCGGCGCTGCATGAGAAAGTGACGTATCACAATTATGAGTTTGAAGTGCTCGAAATGGATAGTCGCCGTATATTGAAAGTTAAGTTTACAATTCTGCCGAAAGAAATGGAAGATGGCGTCGTTTCTGCAGTATAAGACGAATGGCATACAGTGGGCTGTCTGGAAGATGGAAGAGTCTTTGGATGCTTTATTGCTTCTTTTGCCCGGTGCGCGAAGAGCTTTCTGTGAGCAGGAATTGAATCGCTTTGTCTCCGAACGTCGTAAGATGGAATGGTTGTCGGTTCGTGTTCTGTTGTATTCCATGTTGCAGGAGGATAAGGAAATCGGTTACTCTCCCGAGGGGAAACCTTATCTCACAGATCATTCTTTTTTTATCAGTATTTCTCATACGAAAGGTTATGTGGCGGTGATGCTTGCTTCTTCGGTTCCGGTAGGCATTGACATTGAACAATATGCCCAACGGGTTCACAAGGTATGCGACCGCTATGTCCGTCCTGACGAGCAAGTAGAATCTTATCAGGGAGATATAACTTGGGGGCTGTTATTGCATTGGTCGGCAAAGGAAGCTGTTTTCAAGCGGATGGAAAATGCGGATGCTGATCTTCGTAAACTCCGGCTGACGCATTTTATTCCTCAAGAGGAGGGGACGTTTCAGGTTCAGGAGTTAGTTACGGCGCAGCAAGAACTTTATTCTGTCGGTTATCGTATTTGTCCGGACTTTGTATTGACGTGGACATTGAATTGAACGGACGAGGAAATGTGTGAGGCTCTTTTCTCGGTGTGTTATCATTGTCCGAATGTAGTGTCTTTCTAAAACGAAAAATGAGACTGCCTCATTTTTTTATTTTGAAGCAATCTCATTTTTATGAATTCAAAGCCTTTCAAGCGAAGTCTTTCACTATTGGGTTATTTCTCTTTTTTATTAAGTCGATAGCTCAATGCTCCTGACGGACATTTGCCGATTTGTGCAATTAATTCTTCTGTTGTCGCATTTTCAATCTGCACCCAGGGTCTTTCTTTGGGATGATAAACATTGGGTAGCATCTTTACACATATTCCGGCGTGCTGACATAATTCAGGCTGCCACACAATGGTCAGTTCACCATTGGTATATTCATTTTTTTTTCCCATATATGTATTTATTTAATATGAATACCACGCATTACAATTCGCTTCCATTCCGGATGTTTGTGAATATATCCGGCTACAAACGGGCAAAGCGGTACCAGGCGTAGACCTTGTCGCTCGATGTCTGCCAATGCTTTTTCCGCAAGTTGTGAGCCTACTCCCTTGCCGCCTAATGAGGCGGGTACTTCGGTATGTACAAGGTATATTTCTCCATTGCTTGATTTGATATAGTCTATTTCAGCTATTTTGCCATCGATCTGAAACTCATACCGATGTTTTTCTTCGTTGTCTATTAATTTATAATCTTCTGCCATAATTTTTACGTATTAAGTTCGATTATAATATAAACACTTGGGGAACACTTTTGTTTTACGCGAACAAATATTCTCCAAGTTTATAATCTTTCCAATTGAACTGTGAAGTGTCTCATTAAGGGAGCTTCCCAGGCGATACGTACTCCATGAGTGATGCTTTCTCTGCGTTCATATACATTTTTGAGGGCGGCAGCTATTACATTCATGTGATTGTCGGTATATACTCTGCGGGGGATTGCGAGGCGAAGTAGGTCAAGGCCGTTAAAGCGATTTTCATGGGTCACCGGATCACGGTCGGCAAGGATATAACCGATTTCGCATCCACGGATACCGGCTTCCAGGTAGAGCTCTACGGTTAGCGTCTGCGCCGGGAATTCTTCTTGAGGAACATGTGTCAGCACTTTAGGCGCATCAATGAAGATGGCGTGTCCTCCGGCCGGACGTTGGTAAGGGATTCCGTATTCATCCAGTTTCTTTGCCAGGTATTCCACTTGTTTGATACGTGTTTCGAGGTTGTCGAATTCGGTGTTTTCGTCCAGTCCGATGGCGAGGGCGTTCATATCCCGTCCATTCATGCCTCCGTAGGTAAGATAGCCTTCGTATTGTACACAGAAGCCTTTTGCACCTTCATACCAGTCTGCACGCCGCGTGGCAATAAATCCGCCCATATTGACGATTCCGTCTTTCTTGGCGCTCATTGTCATGCCATCGGCAAGAGAGAACATTTCCCGTGTGATTTCTTTGATAGTTTTGTCTCGGTAACCTTCTTCGCGCATTTTGATGAAGTAGGCATTCTCGGCAAAACGTGCAGAGTCGAAAAGTACGGGTTTGCCATATTTGTCGGCGATGGCACGTACTTCGTACAGGTTTTGCATAGAGACGGGTTGTCCCCCGGCTGTATTGTTGGTGATGGTGACGATGATAAAAGGAATCCGTTCAGCGTATTCTGTGAGGGCTTTCTGTAATTTATCAGGGTCTATATTTCCTTTAAACGGTATTTCTAGTTGGGTTTGTTTGGCTGCATCGATGGTGCAGTCTAATGCGATGGCATGACGTCCCTCGATGTGGCCTTTGGTGGTGTCAAAATGTGAGTTGCCGGGCACAATATCTCCTTCATGTACCAAATAAGAGAAAAGAACATTTTCAGCGGCACGTCCCTGATGGGTTGGTATGATGTATTCAAATCCTGTTAGTTTCGTAATCATCTCTTTCAACTTGAAGAATGAGGTCGCTCCGGCATAGCTTTCATCACCTAGCATCATTCCCGCCCATTGACGGTCGCTCATCGCTCCGGTACCGGAGTCGGTGATGAGATCGATATAAACTTGTTCTGATTTGAGTTGAAAGACATTATAATGTGCTTCTTTAATCCATTGCTCACGCTCTTCACGTGTGCTTTTCCGGATGGGTTCTACCATCTTGATTTTCCATGATTCAGCAAAAGGTAATTTCATTGTTGTAGATTTATAGTTTAGGTCGACGAATGTAGCTAAAATCTGCGTGATTAACAAATATATGATGACTTTTTGTAAGTTGTGGCTGATGGAATTATTTCTCCGTAGGCTAGTGATATATCAATTTGTGGTAAGAAGATATAAAGAGAGCCGGATCCCTTAAAAGGATATCCGGCTCTTTAAAATTATGCATTCGATTGAGTATGATTATAAGTTTGATTATTGGTAATCAATAGGCTGATTAAAAATAAATATATAATAGGTTGAGGTCAATCGAGCAGTGGTTATTTAGTCTTCGATAGTGATACCGTCAAGACAGAAGTAGGTCGGTGTCAATGGACCGTATTCATTCTTTTTGGTAGATGTTAATGAGAATTTTAGTCCTTTCGTTTCTCCCAATGAAGTTAGATCTACCCATTTCCATTGATCGAGGAGATTGGTTCCTTCTGCCAAATAACAATCTACGTGCATTGTTTTATCATAATTGTAGATAGTAAGTTTGAATGAGTCGTTGCTTCCGAATATTTCTTCTTCACCATAATATCCAGTTCCTTCTTTCATACTGCTATAAGCATAGACACTGTTTGTTACATATAGTCCTTTTACTCTATAGTCTTCCAGTTCATTAGGGTTGTCGTGATCTCTGAATCGTATTGCGGCTTCTTTATCAGAATTCTTTCCGATTTTATATCCGGCAGCTCCAACGATAACGTATGTATTATTGATTACCCCTTTTTGGGTGATAGCGCGATAATCATAGCTTGCGAAGTCTGGACAATCTTCTACTGTACAATTCGTAAATGCAAAGCTATCTGAATAGAAACCGTATGTTGAAGATACACAGTCAAATTCAAAGATTCCACTTGCGTCAGTTAACAGATTGTATTTATAGTTAGTTGTTCCCCACTCACTACTTACTGACCATGAATCATCCGGATTTTCTTGATCGCCCATGTCGAGTGTATGAGTTTCGTAATTAGGCAAGCTAAGTATGTATGTTTTTGTATCGTCATCATCGCTACAGCCACAAAATATAAATACTGATAATAGTAATAATAAGGATAATTTTTTCATGTTCTTTTCTAATTTTAGTTATTAATAAATTGTTGATTATTTTTTGAAATGTAAGTTTTCAACGGTTGTGACTTCGGTTGATATTTCACCCATTTGTCCTGCGTCTTGGTTAACTGCAGTCATAATCTTAACGAAATCTATTTGATCCAAGTCGGCTGGTGTGCCGTTACTGTCCACAGCCCAATCTATCTTGAAATTACTGCCTTCCTTGGTGTTGGGATGGTTGTCTGCATATCCCCATGGATAACAATATCCTACCCATAATCCATTTTCTAAGACAGCATTATCTTTTAGGCGTGTTCCCTGAAATGTGATTTCATCATCTTCTATCCAAAGTGGATAATAGGATTCCTGATTATGGTAACTGTTGCGGAGAATATATCCTTCGTTTTTTTTATTATCCTTCCAGAAAACATTTTGGTTGGCTAGGTTCGGACGGTAATAGGTTATTTCATATTCTCGGGTTTCTGTATCTTTCCCGTATTCGCTGCCTTTCAGTTCATACCATTCGTCATCAGGTTTTCCATTACCGTTTGCATCTTTGGATACGAATACAATTCCCGGTTCGGCACTTCCTCCCAGTTTTCCTGTTCCGGTTTTGGAATTGTAGTAAGCATTACCTCTTACTTTGAAGTCATATTCTCCCGTTACATTCGGAATGGGCTGTGGGAATCCTAAAACAATGTAGCCACCGAATCCTCCTAATGTAATAAGCGATTTTTGCTGGATTCTGCGGGTTGCTTCTTCCAATATTTCATCGTAGGTAAATCCATCCTTGTATGCTGATGTGGTAGTATTGATAAATTGTCCGGGAGCAGGGCGGTATTCCCATACTTTATTGGCGAAAGCTAGAGGGTTTTCCGTGTCATCGTCATTGTCGTCAATATTGCTTTGTGAGGCTTTGTCACTGAATACGATGGTATTCGGGTTAAGTCCGATGTTGTTTAGGCGAAACATGAGTTGTCCTTGTTGGTTGAAACAAAGTAAGTCGCCGTAAGTGGTGTAATCGCGTGCTTCGGTGATATATACATTGTTGCTGTAAGGGTTGATATTGATACCGTAAGGTGTCTTTATCACAGTTCCATCGGTTATGAAATTCTCACGGATTGTTTCTTCTGTTTTCAGATTGAACATCTTGATAGAAGAAGTCTGTGTGGTGTAGTTGTAATTATATAGGTAGGCTATGTCTCCGTCGATGGCGAAGTTTTGCACTTTCTCGTTACATTGAGTGACTTTGTTTGTCCGGCAGTCTATCTTGACGAAATTATAATCTCCGGCTTCTATATCTCCGCCACGGGTGGCTACATAGACGGTTTCATCCGGACCTGCTATTATTTTACCGGGATTCGGGCCTACTATAATTTTGCTACTCTCTTTGAATGTGGCAATATCGACAACGGATACTGTATTATCTACACCCAGCCCTGATGAATAATCCAATCCGCCGGAATTGGAAATATATAGCTTTTCGTTTTGTACACAAATGCCGTCAGGGTTACGTCCCACTGTTGTGATAGCATCTATGGAGAGGGAAGTTGTGTCTATACGCGCAACGGTTCCGTCATAGGAACATACGTATGCTTTTTCTTTATGAAAAGTGATATAGCGTGGTTGGCGGGAACTCCCATTTTCTGCCTGCATCTGAATTTGTTTCACTGAGGTTCCTGTACGAAAATCTATCACTTCTACTGTACTGGAGATGTTGACTACGACATACACCTTGCTTCCATAAATAGCCATATCGTTGGCTGTATCTCCTAATCCCCGGTGGTTGACTGCTTTGAAGTAATCACGAACCATTTGTTGATTACCGAAAGAGAAACGTGCTAATGAGCTGTTATTCTGATTGAACAGTCCTTCACATAATACATATAATTCAGCGGTACCTGTTTCTGTCGGATCACCCATAATGCCTGATGTGAAAGGTTTGTCTTCCATGTCATCACATGCCATGAATAACAAGATCGATGACAGCCAGCACCAGAATATATATATTAATTTCCTTTTCACGTCAATATCTTATTTTATAATATTTAATATCTTATTTTTATTGTTGCTCTTACAGATCGTCCGGGCATTGGGAAGTATTTCACAATCTCGTAATTCTTGTCCATCAGGTTCAGTACTTCCAAGCTGAAAGAGGTGGTGACTTTTCTTATCAGGAAATCACGGCTTGCAGAAATACTGTGGTCGCTATAACTATCTAATCTGTTTTCGGCAATGTTTTGTCCCAACGCATAGCGCTTTCCTGAAAATAGGAATGAGTAGGACAGATTGATCCATGGTGTTTCGATACCTGCCTGCCCCGAAGCGGAGACGCGGGGAGTGTAGGCTATCTGGTGTTTGTATGTTGATTCATACGTGTTTGGATCGGGGGGGGTAACGTCTAATGCTCGTTGGTATGTATAGTTACCCGAGAGGTTGATGCGGATTTTTTCCCAAGGTTGGAGAGAGAGGCTTCCTGTAATATCAATGCCTTTGATGTCAACCTGTCCCAGGTTTTTCATGCTCCATACTGCAAGGTTCTTGGTAGGGTAAGCGATGATTTTATCTGTTACCTTATTATAATAAGCGTCGACGGTTGCTGACAAATAGGGTAGGAACGGACATACATTCTTGCTGTATGTCAGTCCGATATTGTATTGTTTGGCTTTTTCCGGCTTTAGTTGTGTGTTTCCTACTTCTTCGTAATATAAGTCGTTGAAACTTGCCAGGCGGAAAATGTCTTTATAGAAGAAGCGTACACGGAATTCTTCATTATGAAAAGGTTTGAATGCGGCACTTACATAAGGGGTTAATTTACGGTGATTGCCGGCACTGCCGCCTTTCTTTACATCTTCATTGATAATGGTTGCTAATGCGGATGCGGAGATTGTTAACCAGTCATTCACGTATTTGCCGGCGAATGCCGTTAGCCATGAATAGCGCGTGGGTTGTACAAAGTTGTTTAGATCGGCGTTCATGGTGTTGATGCTTCCGTCGGTGGAAAGAGAGAATGAGAGGTTGTTCAACAGTCTGTATAGTACAGAAGCGGAAAGGTAATATTCTTGCTGGTAGTAGCTGTTTTCTGTTTTCTTTAATGAGTTCTTTGTATCGGGGTCTAGGTAACGTTGATAGCTCCAATTCCACTTGGCAGAGGTTTGGAATACCCATTGTTGGCTGAATTCTTTCTTGTATTGACTTTGTATGAAAGTGTTTTTATCCCACAGGTGTTGGGTAGAATGGTCGTTGTAGAAAGTGGTAGCTTTGGGTAGTCCCCGGGAGGATTGGAAGTAATAGGCTTTCAACCGCCATTGTTCTTTATCGGAGAAGTTACCGTAAAGTCCGGCTTCAGCACGGAATGTTTGTACGTCTGTATTCTTCCGTTTCTCACGTGAGGACAGATCTCCTTCTGCACTTCCATAGCGCAGTGTATATGGATAATGTCCGTCAGAAGACATCCATTCGCCATTGACTGACATGCGCCATGTTTTATTGAATTGTTGTTCCAGCAGGAGGGAGGGATTGACTAATCCCCAGGAACCTGTTTTGAAAGCTCCTGCTATGTTGGTCTTTTTGTCTTTTGTGAACTGTGGGGTAAGTGTCTGGATATTCAAGATACCTGCTGCTGCAAAGAAGCGGGCGGGCTGGAAAATGTTGTCACTTTGACCATTGCTTAAAGAGAGTTGGTCAACATTATCAAGCGAGAAACGCCCGATGTCGATTTGTCCCGTTTGGCAATCGGTTAGGGTGATCCCGTCATAGCCAACAGCGGTATGTTGTGCTCCCAGGCTTCGTATGGATACTGTTTTTAGTCCGCCAATACCTCCGTAGTCTTTTACGGTCACTCCGGCAAAGTGTTTCACTGCGTCGGATACTTGCAGGGCGTGCAGGTTTTTCAGGGCGTCTTTGGAGAATACTTGCAGGGGAGCGGTAGAACGTACTTCGCGAGTCTGATAGATATCTGATACTGTTATTTCAGGAATAGAATATGTATGTGTCGTATCTACCTTTTGCTGTTGTGCAAAAAGTGGTATGGATAAGAATTGGCAGCAGAATACTGCAAAGATCATTTTCTTAAATGTTCTCTCTTTCATTTATTCCTTATTTCAGTCTGTTGCTATTTAAAAGTGTCCGGGCGAAATCCCTTCGACCGGACACGCATAAATAAACTTGGCAGAGTTTATTCGTTTTAACACACTTTCTCTGAATTAGAGTGATGAATGAAATGATAGACGACTTGTCCGGTTCATTAGACTCAACGCTTTTTCCTCGAAAGCAGTGAAACATAATTGCATGGTAGGTCTTCTGACTTATTCCTGTTACAAACGCCTTCCCAGATTATTCTCCAGTGGCAATGAGTGAATTGCTTGTAACATGCATGGAACTTACAGCAGCGGGACTGTTCAGGATTTACACCTGATTCCCTTTTAATTGCTTCCCCCGTAAGGGAGTCGCAAACCAATGCGGGACAAAGATAGGGAGTTTATTTGTTTTTTCCAAGTTGGGGGATATTCTTTTTCTTTCGTCCTGATACGAAAGAGAAAGAACC
Organism: Bacteroides sp. AF32-8BH; assembly: GCF_003435205.1. Taxonomy (NCBI): domain Bacteria; kingdom Pseudomonadati; phylum Bacteroidota; class Bacteroidia; order Bacteroidales; family Bacteroidaceae; genus Bacteroides; species Bacteroides sp. AF32-8BH. The sequence continues at coordinate 28,836 of NZ_QVLZ01000052.1, forward strand.
AACTTGTTTTCTTCGATATTTTCTGTATTTTTGTAAATGAGACTGTCACTTATTACAAAATTTACCAAATTAGCGGATTTTAGAGGCGGGTATTGAGTTGCCCGCCTTTTTTTATTTGTTTGACATAAGATTAGCTTTTAAAAAGTATCTTTGTCTATGTCCAACGTTGGACGTATGAAACAGATTTATTGAAACATAATTGGTCGTTTTTTATAGGTGGATGCAGCGGTATCCACCTATTTTGTTCCTTACTGCACGGTTTTGAACTAATTCATTTCGGTATGGTTTTGAAGCAAATGATACTTTAGCAAACAAGTATTGAAACGGTAGCCCGTGAAATAATATAGAATTTACCTAACGTACAAACGTACGTTACCTACCGTGTGAATGTCCGTTACCCACCGGGCGAGCATCAACAACCTACCAGACAAAAGTCGGTTATCTGCCGGACGAACAGTTCATGAGGGACACGGGAACAGAAACGGCACCGACGAAGTGGTCCGAACCGACAACGGCAGCATCCAAAGCCATCTTCTCTGCCCAGTATTATTGCTGTTGTTTATAACAGAAATAATACTTTTACTTACTCTTCTTTACTCTTCTCTACTCTACTGGTTTTCATTGGCTTTTCCCCCTTTACTGGTGGGCGTTTCAGCGCTTTGTACAGCCCTCTCCGAACACCCTCATTTTTGTATCGTTTTACTCTAGTTCAACATTAGTTAAGTATTCTTCGATAGCTTGTGCGGTGGCGTCTTTTAGGAGCACGGTCTTTTCTTTGTTTAAAAGGTAGAGGGTGGGGATAGCCTTCAAATCATATAGTTGTTGTTCTTTGATGGCAAATTTCTTGTCATATCCGTTGATCCATTCTTTGGGGAATTCATTCAGGTGTTTTCTCCATTCGTCCAACTCTTCGTCAGGGTAGATAGAGAGGACTGTTAGTTTCTTTTGTCCCAAAAGTCGGTTGATGATAGGTGCGTTTTTCAGGGCATCTATTGTTTCTGTGCAGGCATGACAGCCGGGGTTGTTGATGAATAGGAGGATATAGTCGGCTTGCTGTTGATAGAGGGAGCCTTGTGCGCCGGAAGCTAATGTGTAGCTGAAGTTCAGGGCTTTGGTTCCGATACGGTTTTTCTGTGCTAATTCCCGGCGGGCTTTAGGACGTACTTTCTCAATTTCCTCTAACAAGGGAGAAGCTAACATGGCGTCTAATACGGGAATATAGAATTCTTCGTTACGCATGGGGGAGTTGGGGTCGTATAAATATTTATCCGCCAGGTCGGTGATGTAGGTGAATACTTTTTTGTCTACATTCGTTTGTTCGATTGTTTTCCGCATGGCTTCTTGTGCAGTTTCCAACGGGACGTGATTCAGTATGTCACAATAATCCGCCCAAGCTTGTTCGGTCACTTCGGGGTGGTGGATGTAATTAGTGTCGGCGAAGTTGACGTTATCCCAATAGTGTTTTACCAGAAAGTCTGCCCGTTGTTCCGGGGCTGTCATCATTGGGGGGATGGCAGGCAATGTAAAGGTTTTAATGGTGTCTTGTATTACATCATTTTTGTTCAGACTGGAAGCGTTGCCGCTTTTGCAGGCACAAAGGCAAAGGATGCATATAGCTGGAAGAATATGGATGTTTGTTTTCATAACTAACAATTATTACATTGAATTTATGTAGATTACATTGGTGACAAAGATAATGTCCTTTCTACTTTATTCAAAGAATTTTTCTTCCTTTTATTTTGCTGCGTTCTCTTCTGTTAGTTTTTTTGATTAGACAAGTTTTGCAGGATAACTCCTGATTTTACTTCTCCTTTGCCAATGTAAATACAAATTCCAGCCCGCCTCCCTGATTGTTCTTGGCGGAGATGCTGCCACCGTGGATGATGACGGCGTTCTTCACAATAGCTAGTCCCAGTCCTGTTCCACCTACTTTCCGTGAACGACCTTTGTCTACCCGGTAGAAACGTTCGAAGAGACGATTCAGATGTTCGGGAGATACTCCAATACCTGTGTCGGCAAAGCTGAAATAGTAGAAATTCTCATCTTCACGGAAACAGTTGATATTGATCTGGATATTACTTCCGGCGTATGCGATGGCATTGTCCATTAGATTACGGAAGATGGAATAAAGTAGTGAGTAATTTCCTTTGATTTGTATACTCTTCTTTAAGGAGTTGACGACTGTAATATGTTTTTCGTCAAGCTCCAACGATACTTCGTTGATGATGTTACCTACCAACACACTGATGTCTACCCGTTCCATGTCGATCATGCTGGCGGCTTCATCCACGCGGGTGAGTACGGAGATGTCGCGTAATAACCGACTTAAACGGTTGCTTTGTGCATAACAACGTTCGAGGAATACGTTGATCTTCTCGCGTGGAATATTTTCATTGCTGACAATGGTTTCCAAATACCCTTGGATACTGCTGACGGGAGTTTTCAACTCATGGGCGATATTCTGGGTCAGTTGGCGTTTGAGTCTAACCTGTTCTTCTTCCTGGGTAACGTCGTTGATGGAAATCTCGAAGCTGGCATCCTGGAAGATGATACATTCTACGATAAATGTCCGTCCATTCTTATTGATGGTGACAGACATTCGTTTTTCACCTTTTCCTCTCGAACGTTCTTGCTGATTCTTATTGATAAAATGAATGATCTCTTGCAGTTCGCTGATGGCAAAGACTTCTTCTGTTGTTTCCAGGTTGGAGTCTGAAATCAGGTTGCTGTATTGGGTGAAAAGATTGTTGACAAGAATCTCTTTTTTGTCTTTAGTAAATATACCTAGTCCTTCGTGTGAGATTTGAAGGTGGGTGATTAGCTTTTCACGTTCAATGTAGAGAGCTTCTTTGGTTTCGTGCAGTCGTTTGTAGATTTGAATGATGTGCTGTGATATTTCTCCCAGTTCGTTGTGCGGGAAGGCGGATTGCATAGCCATTTCGATAGGCTCGTTCCGGTCGGCGCGCATCGCAAATTCACGGAGCTGGCTGATGGAAGTCCCCAGTTTGTTGGTGAATTTGTAGAAGATAATCATTAATAATAAGGTCACGATTACGGTAAACCATAAATAGTGCGGGTCTGCTTGCAGGTTGTTGATGAGGCTGACATTGTAAGGTAAAGCCGAACGGACAATATAATCTTTATAATGAGTGGCCGAATAGAAATAGGGAACTCCGGTTGTCTCGGAAGTACGGCGTACATCATATCCGTTGCCATGCTTTATGGCTTTCTGTACTTCCGGACGGTTCAGGTGGTTCTCCATCTGGTTATTATGACTTGGATAGCTGTCGTAAACAACATTTCCTTGAGCATCAATAAGGGTTACACGCAAGTCTTCCAGGATATGGTTATTGATATAACCGTCGATGATTTCACTGTCAAGAGGTTGATTCTCCAGTTGTTCGTAGAGCCTGCTGTTGTAATCTTGCAGTTTGGTGTTTAGCAGTTCTATTTTATATTCCCGTTCACGTTGATACTGGTACGCAATAAAACAAATGGCAAATACCAGGAATAGTGAAATAACCGAAAGGAAAAGTTTTCGGCTAAAAGAAAGAAAATGCTTTTGAGTTACAGGCAGGTTCATAATAACTATTTAATTCGGCATAATTATTTATTCAGCTTCAAAACAGTATCCATATCCGAGACGAGTGACAATGCATTTGCCGTATACCCCAATCTTTTTACGTAGACGGGTGATGTTTACGTCGATGGTACGGTCGAGCACGTAGACTTCGTCACTCCAGATGCGGGCCAGGATGTCTTCACGGGAAAATACACGTCCTTTATTCTGTACCAGCAGAAGCAAGATCTCAAATTCTTTTTTGGTCAATGGCACTTCTTCATCGTCGATACTTACTTTTTTCTTTGTGATGTCAATAACGAGCGACTGATAAGTAAGACGTTCGGGGACTCTTTCCGTTTCCGTTGTCACTGTGCGTCTTAATACGGCTTTCACACGGGCGATGACTTCACGCAGCGAGAAAGGTTTTGAAATATAATCGTCTGCTCCCAGGTTGAATCCGGTCACAGTATCGTTTTCGGTATCTTTTGCTGTGATAAAGATAATAGGCACTTTAGCTGTTTTCTTGTCTTTTTTCAGGATGTTCGCCATTTTGAATCCGGAGATTTCTCCCATCATCACATCGAGGAGAATCAAGTGATAGCTGCTGATGTCCATCTTCATTGCTTCTTCAGCAGAGTTTGCAGTATCAACTTCATAACCTTCGTTTTCAAGATTGAATTTCAGAATCTCACAGAGGTCTTCTTCATCGTCGACAACTAGAATACGGGTTTCGTTCATAAGATATATGTATTAATGTGATATGACAAAGTTACGTTTTTATTTTATCCTTTGCAAAGATGAGGAGACTTTGTTACGGGCAGATGAAACAGACGTTACAATCGTGTTACATTCCGGGAATTCCGAGAATTGATGAGGTATATGGAAGTTTTTGTTGATTGTAAGAGGAAAAACCGCTCACTATTTGTTATCTTTGTTAGCGAGATACAATAGAAACGTTTGATTATAGAAACTACAAATAATGATAAAAATTGACTTAAAACGGCATCGGAAGGAAATAATAGGATCGGTGGTGGTACTGTTAATTCTCCTTGGCGGTATGTCTGTGTTTAAATATACTTCATTCAATTCCGGTTTTGAAATTGTGGATGATCTGGGCGGAAATATATTTCCTTCAGCGATTTTGTCTGTTGCCACTACTGATGCGCAGGTGATTGTTCCGTCGGATTCTAATTATTTGGGGAATCCGAAATCGTGTATTGCTGTTCGGGTGAAGTCGAAGACAGCCTATAGCCGGGTACGGATTGAAGTGGCTGAAACGCCTTTTTTCTCCCGTTCGGTGTCGGAATTTGTACTAAACAAGCCTCGAACGGAATATACGATTTATCCTGATATCATCTGGAACTATGAAGCTCTGAAAAATGAGGTGCAGGCAGAACCGGTAAGTGTGGCTATTACTGTCGAGATGAATGGAAAAGATCTGGGGCAACGGGTGCGTACATTCTCTGTGCGCAGTATCAATGAATGTCTGTTGGGGTATGTATCGAATGGAACCAAATTCCATGATACAAGTATTTTCTTTGCTGCCTATGTCAATGAAGAGAATCCGATGATTGACCAGTTGCTTCGCGAAGCACTGAATACTCGTATTGTCAATCGCTTCTTAGGCTATCAGAGTAAGGCTAAAGGGGCGGTGGACAAGCAGGTGTATGCTCTCTGGAATATATTGCAGAAACGCAAATTCCGTTACAGTTCTGTTTCCAACACCAGCCTTTCGAGCAATGTTGTTTTCTCGCAACGGGTTCGTACGTTTGATGATGCACTGGAATCTTCGCAGATTAATTGTGTGGACGGTAGCGTACTGTTTGCATCACTGCTTCGGGCTATAAATATCGATCCTATTCTGGTACGTACGCCGGGACACATGTTTGTGGGGTATTATACCGATAATTCACATACTGATAAGAACTTCCTGGAAACAACAATGATTGGTGATGTCGATCTGGATGACTTTTTCCCGGATGAACAGCTGGACTCCACAATGGTAGGCAAGTCGCAGAATGAAATGTCGCTATTGACTTTCGAGAAATCGAAGCAATATGCTAATAAGAAGTATAAGGAGAACGAAGAAGGTATTCATTCCGGGAAATTGAATTATATGTTTCTGGAGATTTCTAAAGATGTGCGGAGGAAAATACAGCCAATAGGGAAATGATGTTTTGTAATTCGTATTTAATTCGTACTTTTGCCAAGTAATCATTTTAAAGTAAAAGGATGCAAGGCAAGAAATTTATCTCTCCCGGAGCATGGTTTTCTATGAACTATCCATCAGACTGGAATGAGTTTGAAGATGGCGAAGGCTCTTTTCTTTTCTATAATCCCGATGTATGGACGGGGAATTTTCGTATATCCGCATTTAAAGGAAAAGCCGGTTATGGCAAAGATGCCATCCGGCAGGAACTGAAAGAGAACGATTCGGCTTCATTGGTGAAAGTCGGAACGTGGGAATGTGCGTATAGTAAAGAAATGTTTCAGGAGGAGGGAACTTATTATACTTCCCATTTGTGGATTACAGGCGTTGACGATATTGCTTTTGAATGTTCTTTCACCGTGCCTAAAGGTGGAGTTGTGAAGGAGGCGGAAGATGTAATCGCTACTTTGGAGGTACGTAAAGAAGGGCAGAAGTATCCTGCTGAATTGATTCCTGTACGTCTTTCTGAAATTTATTTGATTAATGAGGGATATGAATGGGTGGTATCTACTGTGAAGCAGGAACTGAAAAAGGATTTTCAAGGAATAGAAGAGGACTTGGAGAAACTTCAACAAGTGATTGACAGCGGTAAGATTGGTTTGAAAAAGAAAGAGGAATGGTTGGCTATTGGTATCACTGTTTGTGCAATTCTGGCAAATGAAGTGGATGGCATGGAATGGAAAACGTTGATTGACGGCAACCGGGAAGCTCCTGTTCTCCAATATAAAGATCGGACCATCGACCCGATGAAGCTCGTTTGGAGTAAAGTAAAGGCGGGAGAGCCTTGCAATGTAATAGAAGAATATAAGAAGTGTTTGGATTAAAATGGCAGTACCTTATTTACAGATAGATAACCTGACCAAGTCTTTCGGTGACTTGGTTCTTTTTGAAAATGTATCTTTGGGCATTGCCGAAGGTCAGCGGGTAGGATTAATAGCAAAGAACGGTAGTGGAAAGACTACCTTACTGAATATCATTGCCGGAAAGGAAGGTTATGATAGCGGTAATATTGTTTTTCGTCGTGATCTTCGGGTGGATTACCTGGAACAGGATCCGCAATATCCCGAAGAACTGACAGTGCTCGAAGCCTGTTTCCATCATGGTAACAGCACGGTGGAATTGATAAAGGAGTACGAACGCTGCATGGAAACCGAAGGTCATCCGGGATTGGAAAACCTCTTGGCACGTATGGATCAGGAGAAAGCTTGGGAGTATGAACAGAAAGCCAAGCAAATCCTTTCACAACTTAAAATCCGTAATTTCGATCAGAAAGTGAAGCAACTGTCCGGCGGACAGCTGAAGCGTGTTGCTTTGGCAAATGCTTTGATTACCGAACCGGATCTGTTAATCCTTGATGAGCCGACCAACCATCTGGACTTGGATATGACCGAATGGTTGGAAGATTACCTGCGTCGTACCAACCTTAGCCTGCTGATGGTGACTCACGACCGTTACTTCCTTGATCGTGTTTGCTCCGAGATTATCGAAATAGACAATCAACAAATCTACCAATATAAAGGTAACTACAGCTATTATCTCGAAAAGCGTCAGGAACGTATTGAATCTAAGAGCGTGGAAATAGAGCGTGCCAATAATCTGTATCGTACAGAACTCGACTGGATGCGCCGGATGCCGCAGGCACGCGGACATAAGGCTCGTTACCGGGAAGATGCTTTCTACGAATTGGAAAAGGTTGCGAAGCAGCGTTTTAATACTGATAATGTAAAGCTGGAAGTGAAAGCATCGTATATCGGAAGCAAGATATTCGAAGCCGACCATCTTTTCAAGAGTTTCGGAGATCTGAAGATTCTGGATGATTTCTCTTATATCTTCTCTCGTTATGAGAAGATGGGAATTGTAGGAAATAACGGAACCGGAAAATCTACTTTTATCAAGATATTGATGGGACAAGTCAAGCCTGATAGCGGAACAGTGGATATTGGCGAAACAGTTCGTTTCGGTTATTATTCGCAGGACGGACTTCAGTTTGACGAACAGATGAAAGTGATTGATGTGATACAGGATATTGCCGAAGTCATCGAATTGGGCAATGGAAAGAAGCTGACTGCTTCTCAATTTCTGCAGCATTTCCTGTTTACTCCTGAAACCCAGCATAGCTATGTCTATAAATTGAGTGGGGGAGAGCGTCGCCGTCTTTACCTTTGTACCATCCTGATGCGTAATCCTAACTTTCTAGTATTGGACGAGCCTACCAATGACCTCGATATTATCACGCTGAATGTGCTCGAAGAATATCTCCAAAACTTCAAAGGCTGTGTGATTGTCGTTTCCCATGACCGTTACTTTATGGATAAAGTAGTAGATCACCTGATGGTATTCAACGGGCAGGGAGATATCCGTGACTTCCCCGGAAATTATAGTGATTATCGTGACTGGAAAGAGGCGAAAGAACAAAAAGAGAAAGAAGCGGAGAAGCCGCAGGAAGAAAAGACCGCCCGTGTCCGCCTGAACGACAAACGTAAGATGAGCTTCAAGGAAAAGCGTGAATTCGAGCAACTGGAAAAAGAAATCGCCGAACTGGAAGCTGAAAAAACACAAATTGAGGAACTTCTTTGTAGCGGCACACTTTCCGTTGACGAATTGACTGAAAAGTCAAAACGTTTGCCCGAAGTCAATGATATGATTGACGAAAAGACAATGCGTTGGTTGGAACTTAGCGAAATAGAAGGCTGATTCGTGCCACTATATTGGCACCTTTGTGCCACTTCGATGGCACAAGTATAGTTTATTATATTCCCGGATAACCAAATAATGATAATATACCCCCAGACAATATAACCTAGTATGACAAACCTAACCAATTATCATAGCCACTGCCTGTATTGCGACGGACGAGCCAATATGGACGATTTTATTCGTTTTGCTATCAGCGAAGGGTTTACTTCTTATGGCATTTCTTCTCATGCTCCACTACCATTTTCTACCGCATGGACGATGGAGTGGGATAGAATGGAAGATTACCTTTCCGAATTCTCTCGTCTGAAAAAGAAATATGCAGGTAAGATAGAGCTTGCCATCGGTCTCGAAATTGACTACCTGAATGAAGAAAACAATCCCTCTTTGCCTTGTTTTCAAAAACTACCACTTGACTACCGGATAGGTTCTGTGCATATGTTGTATTCTCCAGAAGGGAAAATCGTAGATATTGATACCCCGGCAGATCTTTTCCGTCAATTGGTAGACAGGCACTTCGATGGTGACTTGGATTCTGTTGTCCACCTTTATTATAAGAACCTGCTCCGTATGGTAGAGCTGGGAGGATTTGATATTGTCGGCCATGCTGACAAGATGCATTATAACGCTTCCTGTTATCGTCCGGGTTTGCTTGATGAAGCATGGTATGACACGTTGGTCCGCGATTACTTCGCGGTGATTGCCGCACGTGGTTATATGGTGGAAATCAATACCAAGTCTTATCATGAGCTGGGTACATTCTATCCGAATGAACGTTATTTCCCTTTCCTGAAAGAATTGGGTATTCGGGTACAGGTGAATAGTGATGCGCACTACCCTGAAAGAATAAACAATGCCCGCTTCGAAGGGTTAGCCGCTTTGAAGAAAGCAGGTTTTACTTCGGTGGTAGAATGGCATGGGGGGAAATGGGAAGATATTCCCATAGGATAAGTTATTCCATATTCAGGATCTCTTGTTTCTCTTCATTCAACGAAATCAACGTTTTCTTTAGCTCGTCTATTCGTGAATCAATTTCAGTCAACTTCTTCAGATACATAGTTCTAGGTAGCGCATCTTCATAGGCCATGATAAACTCCTCTTTTTCGTCAAAGAGCTGCTCTATTTGCTCTTCAACTCTATTTATAGCACATGTAATTTCTCCTATCATAAATCTTTCGTTTTTTATAGATGCCTTTATTCCATCCTCTTGCAAGCATTTGCCTGGAAAAACTCGTTCAACGTATCTTCATAGTTACCATGAAGCATAATATGATGATTTCCCAGTGGATTCTTTAAGAAGTATTCGGCCGGAGTATTCATGCGGATGCGCACTTGTGTACGGCACATATTAATATAATTAGTGTTTTCAGTCAATGTTCCTGTAGACAAGTAATATTCATCCAGACATTCACCGCCACATTTTATGATCGTTACATCCCCCGTCGGAAGTAGCCCTTGTATGGCAATTCCTTTTTCTGTTTCAAAGTGATTGCGGATAATATATCTCTCCGTTTGTTTGAGACCTACGGTGCAATGTGCCAATATCAGTTCATTCGTACGGGAATTAATCATGGAAGGATTTGCCATAAATCCGTCTTTACCCGTAAGTGCTTTAACTGCTAATAGCGTAAATACAGATTGAAGATCTCCTTCACAACCTGCTATTATCCCGTCATCATTCAATAAAGATAATGCCACGCATCCGGTAGTGTCGATTTGTTCAATCAGTTTAAAGCAGCTTAATGTCAGCGCTTCCAGATTTTCTTCCTGACAGACCTTTTTGATTGCCCGGTATAATCGCATCGCTTTGATTAAATCTTCGGGAGTTCCTTCGCGGCAGGCAAGAGCTTGTGATGCTACAGCTGCGCATGATGCTCCGACTTGGTCATCCGTAATGTGTTTAAATTGTTCATAAATCCGTTCCAATGGAATATCTACATATTCGATTCCCCAACGACGTTTTGCCAACAAGTAGTCTACGTTACTGGCAACTAACCAGGAAGAAGGACTTCCAATGACTCCGATACGTTTGCCGAACAAGGAACGTTGTGCCTGGAAATTATTATAAAGTGTATGGATACGTAAGATGATAGCCGGTAATTCACCGTGCAGAATTTCACTTTTCATTCCGTGTCCCCGTAACCAGGTGGAAATTTCCAGTGCGGCAGCAAGAGAATTCTGCATGCCGTCTGCCAGTAAAATGGCGGGGCGAGGGAGGTTTTCGAAATGCTGTATGACCAGTCTTTCCACCCCACCGGTAGCGACGAAAATGATTTTGAAATCGTCACTACTAAGTTTGTCCATATCTTGATGGTCGACGAACTTTACAGTATAATATTTTTCAATCTCGCTCAAAATAGCTTCGTGCGAGCTACGTAGCGAGACTTGTTTGTGAAGTATTGAAGCGAATGAGATAAGGTGTATGGTCATTATGATATTGTTTTAAGTTTTCCGTATGACAAATGTATAGCTTTCTTTTCAATTTACCATAACGATTTTAACCTTGCTAAGGTTTTTAAAGTTTTTATGTCTCTGTATTCAAATTATTGCGTACATTTGCAGCTCCAAGTAGAAAAAGTAAATAGTAATTAGTAATTTGTAGTTAAAATTATGCCAACCATATCCATTCGCGGAAACGAGATGCCTGCATCTCCTATCAGAAAACTGGCTCCTTTGGCAGACGCTGCCAAGCAACGCGGAGTCCATGTGTTTCACCTGAACATCGGACAGCCTGATCTGCCCACTCCTCAGGCCGCGATTGACGCGATACGCAATATTGATCGTAAAGTGCTGGAATATAGCCCCAGTGCAGGTTATCGTAGCTATCGCGAAAAATTAGTGGGATATTATGCAAAGTTCAATATCAACCTTACAGCAGACGATATAATCATTACATCAGGAGGTTCGGAAGCCGTGCTTTTTTCCTTCCTTTCCTGCCTGAATCCGGGAGATGAAATTATCGTTCCGGAACCTGCATACGCTAACTATATGGCATTTGCAATCTCTGCCGGGGCTAAGATTCGTACTATTGCTACGACCATTGAAGAAGGTTTTTCTCTTCCGAAAGTAGAGAAGTTTGAAGAACTGATTAATGAACGTACGAAAGCGATTCTTATTTGTAACCCAAACAATCCTACCGGTTATTTGTATACACGTCGTGAAATGAATCAGATTCGTGACTTGGTAAAGAAGTACGATTTATTCCTTTTCTCTGATGAAGTATATCGTGAGTTCATATATACCGGTTCTCCTTATATTTCTGCCTGCCATCTGGAAGGTATTGAAAATAATGTGGTACTGATTGATTCGGTATCCAAACGATATTCCGAATGTGGTATCCGCATTGGTGCGTTGATTACCAAAAACAAGGAGATACGCGATGCTGTTATGAAGTTCTGTCAGGCTCGTTTGAGTCCTCCGTTGATTGGACAGATTGCTGCAGAAGCTTCTTTGGATGCTCCGGAAGAATATTCACGCGAAACGTATGATGAGTATGTAGAACGTCGTAAATGTTTGATTGACGGTTTGAACCGTATTCCCGGCGTTTATTCGCCCATTCCGATGGGAGCTTTCTATACAGTGGCCAAACTTCCGGTAGATGACTCCGATAAGTTCTGCGCATGGTGTCTTTCTGATTTTGAGTATGAAGGTCAGACTGTATTCATGGCTCCGGCTTCCGGTTTCTATACCACTCCGGGATCTGGAATCAACGAGGTTCGTATTGCTTACGTATTGAAAAAAGAAGATTTAACCCGTGCACTTTTTGTCTTGCAGAAGGCTTTGGAAGTGTATCCGGGAAGAACGGAATAAATTCTAGTATTAAGTATTAACCGTAGTTTCTGGGGTGTTTGTTGCTGCTACACTTAATACTTAATACCTAATACTTAAACAAATGTCTTTATCACTTTTCATAGCCCGGCGTATCTATCGTGAAAGCGATGGCGGAAAGCAGGTGTCACGTCCTGCGGTCCTCATTGCCATGGCGGGTATTGCTATTGGTTTGGCCGTAATGATTATTGCAGTGGCGGTAGTCATCGGGTTTAAAAGTGAAGTGAGAAATAAAGTTATAGGATTCGGGTCGCATATCCAGATAACTAATTTGGATGCGGTCAGTTCTTACGAAACCCATCCCATTGTGGTAGGAGACAGTATGATGACTGCTCTTGCTGATTATCCGGAGATAAGCCATGTGCAGCGTTTCTCTACCAAACCGGGTATGATTAAGACCGATGACGCTTTTCAAGGAATGGTGTTGAAAGGTGTAGGTCCGGAGTTTGACCCCCATTTTATAAAAGAGTATTTGGTAGAAGGGGAGATTCCTGTTTTCAGTGATTCAGTTTCTACCAATCAAGTACTTATCTCGAAAGCGTTGGCAACTAAAATGAAGTTGAAACTGGGAGATAAGATATATACCTATTATATACAGGATGATATTCGCGCTCGTCGCCTGACGATTGCCGGAATTTATCAGACGAATTTCTCCGAATACGACAACCTCTTTTTACTGACGGATCTTAATCTGGTGAATCGTTTGAACGGTTGGCAACCGGAACAGGTGACCGGTGTGGAATTACAGGTGAAAGATTATGATAGACTGGAAGATATAACCTATGAGATCGCAACTGATATTGACAACAGGCAAGATGAGTTGGGAGGTGTGTATTATGTGCGTAACATCGAACAACTGAATCCTCAAATCTTTGCTTGGCTTGATTTATTGGATTTGAACGTATGGGTGATTCTGATTTTGATGATAGGAGTTGCTGGCTTCACCATGATTTCCGGTTTATTGATTATTATCATCGAACGTACCAATATGATTGGGATTTTAAAAGCATTGGGAGCCAATAATTTCACGATTCGCAGAACCTTTCTTTGGTTTGCAGTCTTTTTGATTGGCAAAGGAATGTTTTGGGGCAATGCCATTGGCTTGGCATTCTGTATCCTTCAGTCTCAATTCGGATTCTTTAAACTTGATCCGGCGACTTATTATGTAGATACTGTTCCAGTTTCTTTTAATGTTTTACTTTTTATCTTGATTAATTTGGGCACTTTGTGTGCATCTGTATTGATGTTGATTGGTCCTTCATTTCTTATCACTAAGATCAATCCGGCAAGCTCCATGAGATACGAATAATCCTCTTTTTTCCTATCTGATTTTTACTGCAAAAATAATTTGGTCTATTGCGTGATGTGGAGTGAATAATATGTCTATATTTGCGCCCAATTTACTTAATATCCTCTTGTAGGTTTAATTTTTAACCATTATGAATAATGTGTTAATTCTGTTGGATAATCTGGATGACTGGAAACCGTATTATGAGACAAGTAGTGTCCTGACTGTTTCCGACTATCTAAAAAACAAGCCGGTGGAGAAAGACCGGAAGTTAGTTATTAATCTTAGCAATGATTACAGCTATAACTCTGAAGGGTATTACTGTTCGCTGCTAGCCCAAACGAGAGGACAGAAAGTCATTCCGGATGTTGATATCATCAACAAAATGGAGGTTGGAACGGGGGTGCGGATGGACCGTAGTCTGCAAGCCCTTTGTTATCAATGGATACAGAAGAATGACATCAAGGATGATATCTGGTACCTGAATATTTACTTTGGCAAATGCCGGGAAAAAGGTCTGGAACGGATTGCGCGTTTTATTTTCGAGAATTACCCTTGCCCATTGTTAAGAGTGGCTTTGAATACTCATCCCAGAAATCAGATCGAGGGCATTCATTTTCTTCCCCTGAATCAGCTTAATGATGCAGAGCAGGATTTCTTTGCCAATACGCTGGATAACTTTAACAAGAAAATATGGCGTGCACCGAAGTCGGCAAAGGCTTCCCGTTACAGTCTCGCTGTATTGGTCGATCCACAGGAGAAATTTCCTCCCAGCAATAAAGGTGCTCTGCACAAATTGACGGAGGTAGCTAAGAAAATGAACATCCATGTGGAGATGATAACCGAAGATGATGCTATCCGTTTGCTCGAATTTGATGCCTTGTTTATTCGTACTACAACTTCACTCAATCATTATACATTCCATTTGTCACAGTTGGCTGCACAAAACGGAATGGCTGTTATTGACGATCCGTTGTCTATCATTCGGTGTACGAACAAAGTGTATCTGAAAGAACTTTTTGAGAAGGAAAAGATATCTGCTCCTAAGTCTACATTGATTTTTCAATCCAACCATCATTCGTTTGAACAGATAAGCGAACTGGTAGGTGCTCCTTTTATCCTGAAAATACCGGATGGCTCTTATTCCATTGGTATGAAAAAAGTGTCGAACGAAGAGGAACTGCAAGCCAGTCTGAAGATACTGTTTGAAAAATCGGCAATCTTGCTGGCACAGGCATTTACTCCAACGGAATTTGACTGGCGTGTCGGTCTATTGAACGGTGTACCGCTCTATGCTTGCAAATATTATATGGCAAAAGGACACTGGCAAATTTACTGTCACTATGATTCGGGCAGAAGCCGTTGTGGATTGGTAGATACGATTCCTATTTATCAGGTGCCTCGTGTGGTATTGGATACAGCTGTTAAGGCTGCCAATCTGATAGGAAAAGGGTTGTATGGAGTCGATCTGAAAATGGTGGATGATAAGGCTTATGTAATTGAAATCAATGATAATCCGAGCATTGATCATGGACTGGAAGATGCCATTATCGGTGATGAAATGTATTACCGTTTGTTGAATCACTTTGAACAAGTGTTAGAAACGAAACATTATTGATTATGGAGCAGATATTCGTCCGTAAAGCACAGCAGGCAGACATTCCCGCTATTTTGGAAATAGAGTGGGAGTGTTTTCAGGAAGATAGTTTCTCAAAGGAGCAGTTTGCCTATCTGATAAGCCGTTCGAAAGGAACTTTCTATGTGATGATGGAGGAGGATAGGGTGATTGCTTATGTCTCTCTGTTATTTCATGGGGGAACTCGCTATTTAAGAATCTATTCGATAGCTGTTCATCCGGATTATAGAGGAAGAGGACTGGGGCAGGTATTGATGGATCAGACGATTCAGACGGCCGGCGAATGTAAGGCTGCAAAGATTACGCTTGAAGTGAAAGTGACCAATACTTCCGCTATCGGACTATATATGAAAAATGGCTTTATTCCTGCTGGAATAAAGCCATGCTATTATCACGATGGTTCGGATGCTATTTATATGCAGCGATTGATTCAATAATAAGTCTGCCTTTTCACGAAATCCGGTTTATCTTCTCATGAAATCCCCTTTTCCCCGGAAGAAACGGCAGAGTTTGAATTTCAATGACTGTACAGGTTGGATAAGGTCGAAAACGGGTAACGAGAAATAGTATTTCCGTCCTCCACCCATTTCTTTGGCCGTGCGGTTGATAACGACAGCTTGTATTGTAAAGCGCAGTAACCAGATCAGGAATGCGATGCCTGCTACCAGCCAGTGGAAATTAAGAATCCCGAATACGATACCTGCTATACAGGTAATATAGAATAACAAACGGGAGAGTGTCTCAAATCCCAGAAGGTAACGCTGTATTCCATGGTAGAATCTGGCAGTAGCCATATAACTAACCTTTTCTTCTTTCCAATCTTTGTAGCGATATACGGGTTGTATTCGTGTGGTAGCGTTGAAGTCTGTTTCAACACGGGTGTTGGAGGAGGTAGCTAGCTCATTAATGAATAAATCATCTTCTCCACGTTGAAGATTCAGGTATTTGGAGAAACCTTTCTGTTGAAAGAATAGTTCTTTTCGGTAAGCCAGGTTGCGTCCGATACCGATATAAGGTTTTCCGGCTAGCGCGAATCCCAGATAGCGCAAAGACTGGAATAAAGCGTCGAATGCAGTACGTTTGTGCAACCATCCTTTTGTGCGGTCGTATCCGCTATATCCTAACACAATTTGAGTCTGTGGAGTGAAATTACGTGCCATCAGTTTTAACCACTGGTTGCTGGCGGGCATACAGTTTGTTTCCGTAAATACCAGCCAGTCATGTTTGCTGGCTTTGATGCCTAACGTCAGAGCCAGTTTCTTATGACTGATATAGCGTGCACTTTCGGGCGTAAAACTATGGTAAAGATGAGGATATTTTTCTTCCATCACTCCCAGTATATCCTCGGTGTCATCTGTGGAAGCATCATTGATGACAATCACTTCAAATTGTGGATAGTCCTGTTCCAGAATGGCAGGTAGAATTTTACGAAGATTTTCAGCCTCATTGCGTGCGCAGAGAATCACGGAAAGTGGAGGCTGTTCTCGTGTGAAATGTGCCTCTTCTTTGTCCACAGCCTTATTGTGGACATGTATTCGATTGTACAGGCCGAAATAATAAATGAGCTGAATGATAAAAAGAATACCTGCCGCCGATAAAAGAATCAGTTCGACAGTATTGAATGTAAATGTTTCCATCAAATTATAGTGTCGTTTTTACAGCCGCAAAAGTACACAATTTTTCGGTAGTTCCGTCATCTCGATGGGAGGTTATTTCGCAAGTCGAGATATTCTTTCTTGAACATATCCACAAAAAGAAAGAATAATGAAAGAAGCAACGGACCGAAGATGACTCCCATAAACCCGAATATCGGCAGACCGATGACTACTCCAAAAATAGTGATAAGCGGATGCGTATCCGCCATCTTCTTTTGAAGGATGAACCGGATGAGATTGTCCGATTGCGATACGACGATAGCCCCATAGCCAAAAAGCCCGATGGCGTTGAACCAGTCTCCGCTGATGGCAAGATAAGCGGCTACAGGAAACCATACCAATGCCGTACCTACCATCGGAATGATGGTTGCAAAGCAGGTCAGGAATCCCAGCATCAGTATGTTCGGTGCTCCGAAAAGCAGATAGCCTATCATAGCCACGCCTCCCTGGATGATAGCCAGTAAGGGAATACCGATAGCATTGGAACGGACAATCATATTGATTTCGTGAATGACTTCCTGCGTATTGGTTTCATTAAATGGCAGAATGTCATTGACATAAGCTTCCATCTTTTTTCCTCCAATCAGCATGAAATAAAGCACAAAGATCATGACGAACAGGTTGATGGCAAGGCTGCTGATGCTTTCCATTATAATTTGTCCGATACGGGGAAGTATGGACATGATGAATGACAGCGTATCTTTTCCCAATACATCGTATCCTGTTTTCTCTTTGATGAATTCTGCTACCTGTTGAATAGGTGCAATATAGGTCTGTGGATCCAGATTGATATCCTGTAACTTGTTTGCCACCATCCAGACAGTCAATCCCAAAGGGATAAGAAAGACGAAAATCGTTTCTGCGGTAATCAACAGTGCGCTGATGCTTCGTTTCAGCTTTCGTTTTTCTACCAGATGATTCATCTGTCCGCGTACAAGAATGTAGATGGTGAGTGCTCCCAGCAATCCCCCCAGGAAAGGAGTGATTTGGCGGAAGATGATGACTCCCATAAACAGGATGATGACAATGAGGGAATATTTCCAGTATTGTTCTTTGGTGCTCATATCGTGTAAAATTCGTTTATATGATAATAAACACTCGAAGACCGTGAAAGGTTTGTTTTACAGTGAAATGTCGATATGATCATCATTGAATTATGAGGTTGTGTCAAAACGTTGGCACAACCTCTTTTATATTTTACAGTTCTG
>NZ_QVLZ01000053.1:0-22902 GCF_003435205.1 Bacteroides sp. AF32-8BH
CAATTTAAAAGAAGCATTACAAGAACGCATGAGGCTGTATGAAGAAGAACACCACCGGCAAGAGGAGTTTTCAGCCATGCGTTAGGGATTGCAGAGTAAAGCCCACAGCCTTTAGGCGAGGACTTGAAACGTAAAGCCCGACCGTCCCACGGGAACGCCCAAAAGAAAAAAAATCCCCCGAACATTCATCCGGGGGACATTCAGGTCGTCACGTCAAATAATCCGATATTCGTAGACCCGGAACGGGGCATTGAAAGCACTCTTGGAGTTTTTCATTTGTCAACAGGTTATTATCTTTGGATAGGTAGCTTTTTGACTTTGCTATTGGGCGAAATCGCATTGTTTGTATTAAAAAACAAAATAGGATGACTCACTATAATCTACTTCGTATTTTTCCATAAATGCAATCCTTGCCAAAAAGCAGTTTGTTCGGGTGGTTGTTTGGGCGTTCCCCCTTCGGGTCGGGCTTTCCGCTACAAGTCCTCGCTATGCTGTGGCTTTTCCCCTGCAATCCCTAACGTGGGTGAAAGGGTTTTCACTATCTTGCGCTTGCACTTTGACACACGGGGCTTCGGCTGTTCGCCGAAACTTCCCGCGCCCCGTCCCGCCCGAAAGAGTTCCCCGGCGTTTGTCCGGCAGCCGACATTATTCAAGGTAGTATTCTATAATATCTTTTATCAGTAGCTCTTCTCCTTGTTTCCATAATTTCCAGCCTTGTTCACTCTTTATTGTATCGCCTTGTACCTCAAACGGTTTTCGGACTTCTGTATTGTCCTTGAAGCAGACTACCGTCACCATGCGAAGATAGTCTTCCCAAGAGATATAGTAGGTGTCAAAGTCATGCGTTCTTTTCGCTGGAATACCATTTATCCGCATGAGGCTGCGGTTGCGTTGCATCCTGTTTCCATGCATCATAATCTGCCCAGATGAACAGTTGATCCATGCCGTTTTTCCGCTTTCCTCGTTCAGTACAATTTCAGCCCTTCCCGCCATTAAGCCCAACACTCTAAAACGGAGCATGGGAAAAGTGTAGGTCAGACTTGCCGTCTCTTCTAAGTATTCATGTATGTTGCTTCCGGATCTCCATGCCAAGGGCATTAACGTATCTGATTCCGAAGAGTAACGATAGTAATATCTGCCATCTTTGCATGAAGCGTTATTCTGTCCGTCCTGCCATTCCTGCGGATTGTCATCCTTCCTTTTCCGCTCGGCAATATCCTTGTCAAACGGATACTGATGCAGTGCAATGCTATCTTCCGGCTCCTTGCACGTTGCTGTCCGGTATAATGGTATGACGGGGTTCTGCTCGGCTATGACCTCCATGAACCCAATACCCAAAGGAGCATATAATCCATTCTTGCGTTGGAACTGGAAATGATTGCCTTGTATGAAAAGGGAGGGAAAATCATCGGAAGCAATCCCCGTTATTATATCCGCTTCGCCAATAACATCCGCTGTCCGTTGGTCTTGTTTGCATGAAGATGTGCAGGCGGACTCATTGTCTGTCGGAGGCATAGGCGGCTTGCAACTCATGACCGATGCAGCCGTCAAAAGTAGTGTTATGATGACGGTTTTCATCTAAGTTTAAGCCCCACCTTCACCATGCCATGTGCAGGTTTGGGTATTATCTTGATAGTTATGCTGTATCCATTGCCCTGATTTCTCACCGTCGGTGTATTGTCCCTCAATGGTTATATAGGGTTTACCCTCCCATGTTGATTCCACACGATACGAACCGTCGAGTTTTCCATTACGGTAGTGGCATGTAGTCTTGCTGCGTATTGCGCGGCCGTCCTCGAAGATTTCCCATTCCTCGCCATCTTTTTTCCCGTCGATATAATGAGATTCAAAAATCTGCTTACCCGTCTTGTTGGCAAAGCGACGTTCCCGCCCGTTCTCCACACTCTGTTTGTACTCCTTTTCTATCTCTATTTTTCCGTTACGGAAATAGGTCTTTACAGTTCCGTCTATCTTGCCTTGTAGTATGGGTGTTTCCTTTCGAGGAGTAACGCCGTCTTGGTAGTATTCCGTGAATGTACCGTTACGCTTGCCCTTGACATATATGCCCGACTCACGCAATACCCCGTCACGGTAGCGATGATAGTCACCGTTTATCATGCCGTCTGAAAGTTTCACGTGTTCTTCGTCAAGCCCTCGTATAATGCGATATTTTCCCTGCAACGGCCGTTTACTGTCTTTTTTATAATATACTGTGCGGTGTGCATCATCCGTCAGGGGCTGCAAATCATTCCATTCTACTGTTTGTTGTGCGGAAACCGTGCCGCAAAGCAACAAAAAAATGTATAGTATCAACATTCTATTCATATGTCGTATATTTTTATTTTTCGAGGTTGATAATGTTCTGTGGCAAACTGATTTTCAGGGGGGGGGCAAACCGCTTATTATATTTATTTTGAAGAAATTTCTCCATTCTTATAGCTTTGCTATAAAATAAAGCATTAATCCAACTATTATATTCACTCTTCAAGTTTACTTTTCACCAATTTCAGGAATTCCTCCTTAGTCATGAACCTGTCGAGAAAATCATTCAGTCGTCCCTCATTGGTTACTTCCGTGAAAAATTCCTCATGATCCGTACTCCAGATGACAGGATTCTCAGGGTCGTTATCTGACAGGCAGATGAGATAGTAATTGGGATAACCGTCCGTATAAAGCAGCTCTACAAAATCCGGAGTGGCACAATTTGAATACTTGATGATTTCACCCAGCTCTGCATTATCCGTAAACCAACCATTCCATTCTTCAAAATCCGATGTCCCTTTTTGGAATGGCGTAAATGGTCTGGCAACCCAAAACAGTTGGCGGCGAGGTTCTTCATCCAAGGTAAAGAACGTATCTGTCATTTCCTTATAGAACGCCTCCCTGTCAGAATTGAACAACTCCATATGCTCATCCACCCAATCGCCCAAACCTTCAATCGGCTCTGTATCTTCGGCAGCCAGCCAGGGCGTGTCCACCGGTTTAAGGAACAAGGCCGTATCGAATGTAATGGCACAGAGATCCTCTTTCAGTGAATTCCCTTTCAGGTTTGCTACGTTGCCGCCCAGTAGCCTGATTCTGTCTGTTATTTCCTTTTTCATGAGTGCCGTATAATTTTGTTATTATTTTTGTTTGAGATTCACATGCCCGGACAGCCATTGGAAATATTTCCAGTCTTCCTTGAAAATCTTTTCCCCTTCGAGCATATAGGCGCGGAGAAGAAATTCAGTTGCATTGGTTTCATCCTCCATTTCCAGATAGTTCTCGCCAAGGCGCAGCAGGATGAAAGGATTGTCTGTCTCTCCGATATTGTAGCATTTGCGGAAAAACTCCAGCGACTTGCCGTAGTTCCCCATCATGAAATGGGCGTCACCGATTGAGCCGGCGAGCCAGAGATATGCTTCCCAGTCTTCCTTCGGTTCAGGAAGGATGTCCAGTGCCTCTTGGAAACAGGAGATGGCTTTCGCGTAATCTTCGCTTTCCATCGCCTCATTTCCCGTTTCTGACAGTTCTTCGATTCTGTCGTACAGTTCATCTGAAAGTTCCATATTCCTCTATTTTTCTTTGATATTCTTTGATGCCCACATCCCGATATCCTGCTTGCTCAATGCCGCAGCCATCAGGTCGGGGAATTTGTCAGGCGTACAGGCAAATGTGGGAACACCCAGACCGGCAAGATACTCGGCATTACGCTTGTCGTAGCAGGGCGCCCCGTCATCGTTCAGGGCCGGAAGCACAATCAGCTGCACACCGCTGGCCACAATGGAGGCGAAACGCTTGCGCATCTCCTTCTCGTCACCGCCTTCATAGAGGTCGGTCACCAGTACCAGCACAGTGTCCTGCGGCCGTGTGATCACACCCTGACAGTAAGTCAGGGCCCTGGCTATGTCGGTTCCTCCGCCGAGCTGGACACCGAACAACAGGTCAACCGGGTCCTGCAGGTCATCGGTAAGGTCAACGACCGAAGTGTCGAACACCACCATACGCGTATTGACGGACGGCAGGGAGGCCAGTACCGAACCGAAGATGCCGGAATATACGACAGAGGTTCCCATCGAACCGCTCTGGTCGAGACAGAGAATGATGTCCTTCAGAGCCTTGCATTTTCTGCCGTAGCCTATCCTGACTTCCGGAATGACGGTCTTGTACTGGGGCTGGTAGTTCTTCAGGTTCTTTATGATGGTCGTCTTCCAGTCTATCTCGTTGTAACGGGGATTGCGCCTTCTCGCCGAACGGTTCAAAGCACCGGTGACGGCCTGCTGGGTCGGGGAAGAGAGCTTCCGCAGCAGGTCATCCACGACCTTGCGTACAACCTGACGGGCCATGTCCTTGTTCTTTTCGGGAATGGCCCTGCCGAGTGACATCAGTGTAGCTACCAGATGTACGTCAGGGACAACTGTTGCCAGCATCTCCTTCTCGGTAAGCAGCGAATCGATATGCAGACGCTTGATGGCATCCCTCTGGATGACCTGCACGACGGTCTGTGGGAAAAACTCCCGGATATCGCCAAGCCAGCGGCTTACCTTTGGGGCCGACGACCCGAGTCCGCCGCGGCGGTCACTGTCATAGACGGCTTCCAGCGAACTGTCAAGGCGCTGTTCTTCCACCGTCAGCGTTACACCCGTCCCGTCAGCGGCATTCCCGCCGAGAGCCATACGCCATCTTTTCAAATATTCTGTTTCCATGTTCTGTTCCTTTTTTATCCGATTCCCAGAAGTCTGCCGAGCAGGGGTATTACTTTGGATGCATCCCCGTCATTGCAGGAATGTTCCCCGGAGGCGATTCCGGTATCGGTTCCGTTCAATTCGAATCCTTTGGCCTTCTCGCCGAGTTTGCGGCGCTCGGCTGTAGTGAAATTGCTGAATGTACGTCTGATCACCGGCAGCAGTTCTATGAAATTTGCGTCGCTCAAACCGCAGAGCCAGCCGTTCACGAGCTGCCACAGGTTGTCGTCCAGCAGCAGTACCGAACCTGATGCACGCAGGAATCCCTCAAACCAGTATGCGATGTCGGAAGGTGCGTTGCCCACCGATGAATAGAAGCTCAAGGTGTCACGCATCTCTTCACGCGATATCCTGCCCTTGTCGTAGAGTATGCGTGCCGCGTACCCGGAGAGCAGCGGATGCGCTCCTGATGAATTGCGGATCTGCTGCACGAACCCATACCACATGCCGTTCAGCTCTTCGTCATCAAGCGTGGATACGGCATAGTTGGTAGCCGACAGGTGTTCAAGAAGTTCTCCGGCTGCCTCCTCGTCGATGTTGATGCAGACGAGCAGACCTCCTGCAAGGATACGTGCCACCATGGCCCGGAGCATGTTGCCCACCTTGCTGAAATCCAGATTGCGGACATCGCCGTAACGGACGATGTTCACCAGGTCGGGAACCGCTTCCATCATCTCCACAATGTCTGTGGATGCCGCCGACAGACGGTCAAGACGGATGGTCATCGCTTCCACAAGCTCCGGAAGGTTGGCCGGAATGACCCGGTCAAGAAGTCCCGTCAGTTCGGGGATTCTGGTGATTCCGGTCATGCGGTCGGAGACGTACTTCTGCACGGCTTCCTCCACGGTATTGCCCCAGACTGCCCGTTCTATGATGCAGACAATCTGTTCCGGTCTATGGTAAAGACTCCATTTTTCCTTGAAAGTACCCTTGCCGCCTGCGGTTTCCGGCTTGGCCCAGTCTATGTCAAGCAGGGCCAGGCGGTGGAAGAACAGGCTGCGTTCCAGGTCGGTCTCCTTGCGCAGGTCAAGTGTCATCTCCTTTATTTCCGCCGTGAAAGGAACACGCAAGCGTTTCTGCTGCCGTTCCACGTCAATCAGGAGAGGGACTTTGGGTACCGCTTCCGGCACTTTGCCCAGACAGTTGCCCACGATGAGCGATTCCCTGACGAGCTGCAGCAGCATATCGTCCCCGAAGCCCATTACGGTGGTCACCGCCTCGTTGTATTCCTCAAGCGTCGGGGCGGGCAATCCACGCAACGCAGCTGTCGTCTGCGCCAGACGGACTGTCTCGATTACGTGGGCCACCGAGATGTCCATGTCCTTCTTCCTCAGAAGGGCCGCTATACGGCTGACCCACCAGGTGCCGTCATCTTCCGGATGATGCCACAGGTAATGATACCATCCCGGAGAGTCTATGCCGGCCCCGTAACCGCTGCGGAAGGTGAGCCTGTCATACGTCCACGGAATCCACGTGCATTCCGCCTTTACCTTCGGGAGCCCTTTCAGCAGCTCGTTGTCATCCTTCACCTTCGGCATATTCTCCAGTGCCGGGACATGCCATGCCCCGCAGATTACGGCTATGCACCCGAAAGGTTCCTTCTGGGCCGCTCGTATCATGCGACGCATCCACGCTTCACGGACAAGGTTCCTGCGGGAGGTATGTTCCGGGAGGGCTTCCCTGAGCGCGGTCACAGCTTCCTTGACGGCCTCGAAGATGCCGCTGCCGTCTCTGCGCTGTTCTATGTTCATGTTCCACCACGATTCACCGTCAGTATAGCCGGCAGCTTCTGCCAGCAGGTCAAACGGATCACCCGGCTGTTTAATAGCTTCATCATCCGCTTCTACAGGCTCGTTGCCATCCTTCCTTTCCGCTTCGAAGGCAAGGGAATGGGCAAGCGGGAGATCGAAGAAGCGTAAGGTGACATTCTCCCGGAGAGCATAGCGCAAAGCCTGCCATTCCGGCGAGAAGTCGGCAAACGGATAGAATACGGCATTCTGCGGCACATCGGGTTGATAGCCGAGCAGGGCTACCGGAGGCTTCATCTGCCCGTAGGAGACGAACGGCATGAGAGCCTCGGCCTCCGCCGGTCCCTCAAGCAGTATGAGGTCGGGACGGATACGCTCAAGTTCCTGCAGGATGTTCCGGCAGGAGCCCGGCCCGTGATGACGTATTCCCAATAGATGAATGTCTGTCATATTACTTGTCTCATGCAAAATACGTCAATCAAATCATATCTCTTGAAGCCCTGTAGATGTCTTTCCAGCCCTCACGGTTCTTGACCACTGTCTCCATGTATTCCTGCCATACCACTTTGTCCTGTACAGGGTCTTTCACCACGGCACCGAGGATGCCTGAAACGAGGTCCTCCGCATGGATCTGGCCGTCACCGAAATAGCCGGCCATGGCAAGGCCGTTGTTCACCACGGATATGGCTTCTGCCGTACTCAGTGTGCCGCTCGGGCTCTTGAGCTTCGTCTTGCCGTCGCCGGTGGCTCCCTGACGCAGCTCACGGAAAATGGTGACGACACGACGGATTTCATCAAGGGCAGGTTTCTCTGCCGGCAGCTGCATCACTTTCTCGAAGCTCTCCACGCGGCGGCGGACAATGTCAACTTCTTCCTCAAGCGTGTCGGGCAACGGGAGGATGACCGTGTTGAAACGGCGTTTCAGTGCGCTTGAAAGGTCATTCACACCTTTATCCCTATTGTTGGCCGTGGCTATGATGTTGAATCCGCGGATGGCCTGCACCTCCTTGTTCAGCTCGGGGATGGGCAGGGTCTTCTCCGAAAGGATGGTGATGAGCGTATCCTGCACGTCAGAACCGATACGGGTAAGCTCCTCAATGCGGCCGATCTTGCCTTCCTGCATCGCCTTCATCACCGGGGTCTGTACCAGGGCACCCTCACTCGGCCCCTCGGCGAGAAGACGGGCATAGTTCCAGCCATAGCGGATGGCCTCTTCTCCCGTTCCGGCGGTACCCTGTACTATCAGCGTCGAATCGCCTGATATGGCTGCCGCCATGTGCTCGCTGACCCAGCTCTTGGCCGTACCGGGAAGACCGTACAGAAGCAGCGCCCGGTCGGTGACAAGGGTGGCCACGGCAATCTCCATCAGGCGGCGGTTGCCTATGTATTTCGGTGAAACCTCAAAACCGTTCTTCAGTATCCCTCCCATGAGGTAGGTGACCACGGATTGGGGTGACATCTCCCAGTTTTCGGGAATCGGGTTGGTCTCGTTCTTTTTCAGTTCATGAAGTTCCTCTGCAAACTGTTGCTCGGCATGTTGTCTCAGTAAAGTGCTCATATGAATATCAATATTTATTTTTCATTTAACAAAGTGTCTATTTCAGATTTAAGATCCATGAATTCCAGCATCTTCGAGCAGAACTCGTTCATGGACGGCGAAGCCTCCGCCGAAGAGGCGGCCTTGGCCTTGATCAGGTTCCTTAGATGTGACGGGATATGCATGGCAAGCCGTTCCGCCATGTCTGCGGCATAGTACAGGTAATCCTTTTTCAGAATCCAAGACATGACGCTGGAAGAGAATTTCGGGCCCCATGCCTCGTAGTCGTTGCCGTACCATGAGTCGGGTATGAATCCGAAATCCCGGACCGTTTCCGGCCAGCTGATTTCCTCCCGCTGGGAGGGAGTGAGCATCGCCACGAGTTCCGGCTTGCGCAGATAGGAAGGGTCTTCCTTCAGGGTGTGGAAAGCCCACAGCCCGTCCGAGAAGTTGAGTATCGGGTCCTCCAGCTCCAGGAACTTCCTGAAAGGGGGATGCTTGGCGAATTTTCTCGCGGCCTCTTCCTTACCGCAGCCATATACCTCGCACCAGAAACTCAAAGGCACCCGTTCGGCGAGCTGCCTCAGGATGAATTCGGAATCGCCCTCTTTCTTGTTGGAGCTTACCTCGGACAGCCCCATGGCCTTCATCTCCGGGGTGTATCCGATCTCGTCGTATGACCATCCGGTAAGCATGTTGTGTCTGATATGTCCACGCAGGAGTTCGCAGCAGCGCATCACCATGGCTGAATCGGGAATCATGCACAGAAGTTTCCGTGCCGTTTCCTTGACAATGGAGCTGCGGTCCGACTCCAGCACTTCCTGTATGAAGAGCTCGTCGGCCTTGCTGATGTTTATCCGGAGACATTCAAGCAGCTCGTTGCGCTGGTTGGCCGGTTCGCTCTTCCAGTCTTTCCGCAGCAGTTCAAGGGCTGCGGCAGAATCCTGCTGCCTGAATCTGGCAAGCATCTCCTTACGCTCGCCGTGGGTGGCCGTATCCCAAGAATCGGTGATCCCGCATTCCTCTCCGACAAGGCCCATCTGCCTGATCAGCCATAAGCCTCTGTTCCCGACGAGATTTTTCAGCAGCCTGCGTTCTTCAAACCGCAACGGATTGTTGCGGTCATAGGCACGCCGGATAAGCGGCTGGAGGTATTCGGGCGAAATGATTTTTCCCGACCCCTGCGTCAGACGGTAGGCGTAGGCTAGCATATAGCGTGTACCGTGGAGTCTGGAAAAGAGTTGACTCCGGTCCTTGTCGAAATACGGCAGTTCCTCTTCCGGGGCTGTTTTCACGGGGACAATGCCTTCCGCTCCGGCCGGTTCCCATCCGGCACGCCTGTAGGCGAAGGCGGATGCGGCTGTCATGTACAGGAACGATTCCGTGTCTTTGGCTTTCCCGTGGATCCCGTCAACCAGAGTCTGAAGGGACTCGGGAAAGGCTCCGGGAACGAATTCACGGTTGGCTGTTCCAAGCAGTGCAGCCTGTATGATAGGTTCAGTTACGTTCATCTCTCCAAGTATGATATTCTTTGTTGTACCAAATGGATTTCAGTTCCCATATATCCCCGTTTACAATGACCAGCGAGGCGAACGGATTGCCGCCGGTAATGGCGAGGATGTCGATGAAGGTTTCCTCGGGCATCGCCACACGGACGGCATTGCCCGCGTTGTCCAGCAGCGTGTAGTCTTTCCCGTTACGGGCAACCCTCACGTCATCCACAAGCAGGGGGACGTCCTCGAAAAACGGATTCGTCAGCATGGCCGTGCGGTACACCGCGGCAGCCTGCTTCAGGTTAGGGCTGCACGCCGGCACAAAGTTTTCTTCCGCGAGTACGGACTCCCGGAACAATGCACGCCGGCATGTACCCGTGCCGTTGTAAAAGCATAGCGCCCCTTTATAGGCACTGCCCGGAATCCAGTTCTCGGTGGAAAAGGTACCGGCAACGGCAAAACTCAGGTATCTGGCGAAAAGTCTGCTTTCCTTTCCGTAAAACCAGTAGATGTCGGTATTGATATCGTTGACTTTACGGGACTGCTTGTGAAGCACGAGCCAGCTGTCCGCCACCGGCTCTCCGGCAAGGACGTTGTCCTTGGACTGGGGATATCCGATCTGCGTGCGTATCTCGTCCTTCCATTCTTCGGGAAGGCCGTCCATGTTTCTGTAGCTCTGCATGAGCAGGTACAGCCTGCCCATGCTTTCCGTCAGGTCGGATTTCCAGCTTTCCGAGTCGAAGTCTATAGCCTCCATGGCTCTCAGTCTCCCCGCAAGTCCCGGTGCCTGGGCATCCACCATCCTCCGGGCCATGTTGTCAAACAGGGTATAGGCACGTTCCGGAACATTCAGGAATCCGTTGCGCACCAGGTCCTTCATCCATACCTCAAGGTCGGATATGCCTCCCAGTACCTTCTGGTGCCGCTTCTCCTGCCTCTTGGCCTGAGCCGCTTCATCCACAGGGGTTTCGCTTTTGGCTTTCTGCTCCTTCTTTTCGGCCTTCTCCGTTCTTTTGGCAAGCCACGCCGTCACCCATTCCGGCTCTTCCGCCTGCGTGAACTGGTCAGGCTGGCGGGCGTACAGCAACAGCAGGCCAAGCCCATGCTTGCACGGGAATTTGCGGCTCGGGCAGGAACACTTGAACGCAATGTCATTCAAGTCTATCACCGTCTGGTAGGGATTCTTTCCGCTTCCCTGGCAATGACCCCAGACGGCACGTCCGCTGCATTCCTTCAGTACCCATTTGCTCAAGGTCGCAAGTCCTTTGCCGGCCTTTACAGATGAGTCGTCGGGAGCGAGCTGCAATATCTGTTCTTCTGTCAAGTTCAATGGCATACGCAACAAGTTAATTGGTCATTGGTAAATCATTCCCTGTTCCCGGCTGCATATTCTCCCGTGTTGATGTCAAGTACGGGACGCTTGGGCTGTATCAGCGCGTCTTCGTATTGGCATTTCCACTGGATGCTGCGGTCCATATCACCGTCTTTGATTCCATCGATGGTTTCTCCCGAATCTATTTCGTTGCCGCTTGTAAGCAGATAGGAAGCCACGTTGTAGGCATGGTTCACTATCCAGTTCGGATCAAGTCCGCGGAAGTGGTACTGCAGGTCAGGCAGGAACAGCGTGTTCATCCCGAGTGTATCGACCAGCATGTCGTCGGAACCCTGAATCGTGAAGAAACGGACGTTTACGGCATAGCGGATGAACCGGTCAGGACCTTCTATCTGATTGCCGCGGATTTCCTCCGCCTCGAACAGTTTCCCGCTGCCGCTGAAGAAGAACGCTTCGCAGGACGGGAACAGTTCGGCGAGCGCTTCAAGGTAGTCCATTTCCAGATTGGCACGTTCCAGAGAAGACAGGCCGCGGGCAAGGAAGTCCGTAGCGAGCATACTGTACCGGCATTCCTCAAGGATACGGTCACGGCTTTCCTGGCAGTCCCACATCTGGCTCCGGGTGAAGTCGTCCACGGTCTTTCCGTCAAAGTCCATGCACGAAGTCATCAGGAACTGCACGGGTGCTTTCCCGTCCTCAAACTCCACCATGTGGTCCAAAGCTGTGATGAAGACAGACTTGTCATCACCTTCGCGGCATTCTACATTGCCGAAATGCTTCCGGCATACATCAGCCACCCTCTGCGTATCCGGCAATTCAACCGGTTCCTTGAACAGAAGGTTTATAAGTAAAGGTCCTCCGGGCTGCAGTTCCTTTGTATTTAGGTCTTGTTGAAATACTTGATTCATATTGAAATGCTTTTGAATGTGAAAGAATCGGTTAATCCCACCAGAAATACCATATTCTGGATTGACGCAACGTGTCGGCAAGACTGCCTATGCCGTCACAGCTCTGGTCCATATCCGGACAGAAAGCATATTGCTGTATTGCGGCTTCCATTGCTCTGTCTTCCGGAACGGGAGCTGGAAGTTCATACTCCAGCTGGTCGCTGGTAAAGGTTCCCGGAACAGCACCGTATTCCTCGTACCAATACTTTGAGATGGCCATCAGTTCGGGGTTTGCAGGACAGTCGTTCCAGTTGCCGAATGGCAGGTACGCGAATATTTTCCACGGCTCCGTGACCGGAATACGGGCAAGGATCAGCGGATGCGTCATGTTCGTATCGGTATTCCAGTAGCTCGAATAACGGTTGTTGTCGAATCCGCCTTCAGGCTCTTCATCAATATCATCGTTGTCCTGCCCGGTCAGCTTGTCAAGGATGGATTTCCCGTCCATGACAGGAGCCTCAAGCAGCCTTCTGCGGAATTCATTGACTTTTTCCCGGTTGAATGTGTAATCATCCGAGCTTTCGCTGTCAGGATCCGAGTTCCCGATTATGTTTTCCCACAAACCTTCATCGACATTGACCAGAACGGGGATGAAGCCTTCCCGCACGCCGAGCCGTTGGGCATAGGTATAGGCTGACATGATAGGGTCATCGTCACTCATGGATGGGAAATAGGTGCATTCACAATCAAGATAATCCATGAAGGCACGGGCCAGTTCGTCTGGCTCAACGGTATCTTTGTCTATATGCAGCCCCTGCCAGTTGGCGAAGCGTCTGTCTATGCGTTGTGACATTGCCTGGTAATAATCCTCGTCATACGGGACAAACAGGTATGCTTCCTCTTTGAACTCATCGGAATGATACCTTTCCGGACCGAAATAATCCAGGGCGTGGTTGTCAATGTCTCCGGGATAAAATGGAGTTTCGTTGGCGCCATAGTAACTGCCATAATAGTAGTCGGCAAATGCACGGCCCTGTTTATTGAACAGGAATCTTGTAAGCTGCCCGTTCAGGTTGTCCTTTATGAACACCCTCAGGTCATCATCGGCCGAGCCGCTTTTGATCCGGGACACAAGGTCTCCGAACTGTTCAAGAAAATCATCCCTCATAAGGTCATTTACCATGCACCAGCGTAGATATATTGCCAGATGATTGTAGGCCGTAATTGTATCTAACGGCAGATCCTTCTCTTTGAACTTCTCCAGATGGCCTTCCGCATCGTCCATCACTTCATCCGTGTCATCCGGGAAATCGGGACCGCCATCGGCATCGTCTTCGCTGCCGTATGAGATTTTCAGAGTCACTTTGTCCGGAAGGGCAACACCCTGTCCACGTGTTATCCTATGTTTATCGACAGCAGAGAAGCCTATGGTTTCTCCGTCGTTGAGAACTGCATCGTATTCCAGAACATATCCTGCCATGCTGGCCAGGAAGTCTCTCACCTTTGACGGGTCGGCATCCACGTCAAGGACCTCCATTTCGTCCTTGCCGAAACACTCCATTCCATAGGTGTAGCCGCTGATTCCCTTTTCGGTACGGTAAAGCCCGAACCATATCCAGTTGTATATAGGCAGCGAATCCTCCTTCATCATTCCGGAAAAGCCTTCATAGAAACGGGGCTGGAAAACGACACCGCTGGTATAGATACCGGTTATATTCTTCTGGTGGCAGCAGACAGACAACAGCTTCACGTACAGTTTACCTCTTTCGATCAGGGACTCCTCTTTGCCGATAACGGCAACCATGATGTGGGCCTTATGCTCTTTGGCTGTTTTTTCGGCCTCCGACCACATGTAATTGTTCTTCGCGCATTCTTCGGCTTCGCCATTAGGTACGGGGGCAGGCATCAGGCTTACCGCCGCCATCATGTCACCCACGTCGAAGACCAGTGACTCGGGGTTCCGTTCCTCGTCAGATTTCTCTTCAGCGGTGATGTCCCACTGTTCTTTCAGATCTCTGATGTATTTTTCCTTGTCCCAGCTGTTGTCGGAGAGCAAGGCGAATCCCACGAATGTGCCGGCCTTTTTCTCACGTTCCTCGGCCTGCTTTGCCTGTTCCATCCAGTAGGAACGCACCATCTCGACAAGGGCCGTAGCATCCTTGACAGCCGTCTTTTCGTCATAGGGTTCCATCTCACTGAAGGTATGGCCGCAGTCTGACAAGCTGTCTCCTTCGTATCCACCATTCACGCCCAGCAGCCATTCACTGTCCTTGGTATCCTTGTATTTGAAAATGTAGTAGGTCATATCGTGCAGTACGAATGTTCCCGTACACTCGATCTCCGCTGGCTTATGTCCCAACTCCTGCGAGTGCGAGAGCCAGGCTATCATTGCAGCCAGAGCTGCTTCTTTCTGTCTGTTGTCCATATTCTTATCCCTTAGTTCGATATTTTCAGTCTCTCTTGTTTCAATATGCGTGTTGCTTGTGGCGCATGGCTCCACTGTATCGGATTCCTTCACGTTTGAACTGTT
Organism: Bacteroides sp. AF32-8BH; assembly: GCF_003435205.1. Classification (NCBI taxonomy): domain Bacteria; kingdom Pseudomonadati; phylum Bacteroidota; class Bacteroidia; order Bacteroidales; family Bacteroidaceae; genus Bacteroides; species Bacteroides sp. AF32-8BH. The sequence goes on from NZ_QVLZ01000053.1 coordinate 14,253, forward strand.
CTCCCGCTTCGAAATCTCCTCCATACACTCTTCGATGACTTCCTTGGCACTGCTGTCCTCCGGATCAAGTTCCGCCCAGCGTTTGGCATATTCTATCGCTTTTTCTTCTTGTCTCATAAGATATTGGTATGCGTATGCCATACGCATGTTCCAGTTCGCATTTTTCTCACCTTCGTCACGCACGGTCTCCATAAGTCTTATTGCCTTTAGTAGAACTCTGTCTCCTTTCCAGCGTTCTGTTCCTTCATCATTGTCACCGATAATGGCATAATTCTCATATGCACTTACAAGCAACATTTTTATCCTGTAGTCTTGTTGCTCTTCAGGTATTGCCTCCAAAGCCCTGATAGACTTCGTGTATTCGTCCTTCTCATTCCACTCTTCTATCTGACTGAAGAATGTATCATCTCCCGGACTGTACGAAATGCCATCAGGACTTTCTCCTTTCCATGGTTCGCTGTCTGAAAGTCTACATAACTGACCCTGCCTACAGAATTCGGAAAGGTAGAAAGAATACTCAGGATACTCATCAAGCAAAGGAAGCAAAGTTGAGATAAATACTTGCTGGTTATAGACAAACAGGTCGATATAGCTGTATTCCGTTCCGGTTGCACCCCCTGTTATCACACCGAGATTGCCCGGTTCAAGAATCTCTTCTGTTATCCTGTCTTCAAGATCATGACGGAAGTTCAATATATTATCTTCGCCAGCACCATTCTGGAAGACTATGTAAAGAGCTTGTGCACCGAAACCGTTGGCATGGTCAAATATCTCGGTTGAACCATGATAATAGTCAGCTACGATGGAGCTCAGACAGGTAGATCCTACTATCACATCGAAGCGCAGTTCATCACTTTCCTTCGGGGTCAGTTGATATCCCGTATAAACGTCCTTCGGATTCTCGAAGAATTCATGGCCGTGGGATTTCACGGTTTCCTCTATGTGCTGTCTCAACCCGGACAAGGCAATCATGCCTTCCTCAATGCCTGACGCTCTTTCTATACCATTGACATATTTGAATGAGACACCTTCTCCCAGTACAAGTTCCAAAATGACATGAAAGTTTCCGTCACTATTTTCTTCCGGTAAGGCACAAAGATTTTTGTCGTAATACCTGATGTTGAAGTTTTCTCTTTTTTCGTCATAGGATGCTTTTACCATGATCTTGCCCATATCGACATCGGTATCGTGTACACGGTATGCGAAAGACCCGACCTTGCCCGGGTTGAAGGGGAAGAACTTCCATTTGCCTTTCAGACACTCCGGCATACAGGATATGATGTAAGGATAGATGATGAAGAGATCCGGCCATCCTTCGACCGAGAACGTGAACTCATGGTCACCTCCGATATTGAAGTGCATGTCTTCCGATATCAGATTGGTTCCTTTACTGATAAACTCCATGAAGGCATCAGCTTCCTCCATGGATTTCGGATTCATCATGCCAGACAGCTTTTCTTCGTTTTCTACAAACCAGTTCCAGAATTCTTTCACTCGTCTGGTTAACGGCAAGTGCATATTGCACTGACGGATGATACTCAGGGTGTATTCATCTTCCGGATTAAGTTCCCTTGCCTTGCTGAAATAATCCAGGGCCTCCCGATAATTGTTCAGAAAATACTGGGCATATCCCATTCTGAAATTCCACCGTTCATCTTCAGCGCCTTCCTCCCTGACGGATTCGAGCAGTTCCGCGGCTTTGGCATATTCCTCAATATTGTTGTACGCCCTTGCAAGAAAGCCGGTCGTTTCAAAATCCCGTTCGGCTTCCGGAATCTGTTCCAGTGCATCGATGATTTCCTGATGCTTTTCGGCCTTGTGCCATTCGTCTATCTGCTCCATCAATTCGTCATTCATGTTCTCTCCGGTATATATGATTTGCTTTTTTTCCGGTTCTATAGGCTGGTCTGCAACCAAAGTCGGGAGGAATTCACTTGAAAGTTTTTTCAGGTCCTCTAACCGGGAGGCACACAACGTGAAGAGGGTGTACTGGTTGGGACACAGTGCATGACAGCTGTAAACGGGATAAGGTTCTTCATCCTCTGAATCTTGGTCGATACCCATGTCATAGAGGCGGTATTTTCCGCCGTCAAATTCCCTTTCTTCAATCATTTCCTCTTCCACATCAAGGAAATCCGGCTCACCATCGGTAGAGTATCCGGTGCATCTAACCGTGTGCCAGTTGTCTGCAGCCGCATCATAATAGACGAGGGTGCCTTCATCCGTATCTTCGAGATAGCTGCCCGGTAGGCTGAACCTGATCTTCCCGACCTTATGGTTGACAATTCCGCGCCGGTAGCCGATGGCAAATTCCGTTTCGTAGGGCGGTATCCCGTCAGTCGGGACAGGAACACAACCATGGAGTCTGCAAAGTTCCTCGTATTCCTTTTTGGGGAAAGGAAGAGACGGGTCAAGTGATGCTGTCGTTTCCAGCTCGCTTATGATGTACCCGTTGATACGGGCATCTTCTTCACTTCTTTCTGACGGCATGAAATAGCAGTCCTCCCACATGGCATTCAGGGCCATGCCTCTATGAAAACGTGCATCACGTTCCGAATTGTTCCAGATGAAGAAATCATCGGCAAAAGATTCGATTCCTTCTTCCCGGATACGCCTAACGACCTCTGAAAGACAGAAAGAACCCAAAGGTGAAATGACAATGCCGTTGTCTGATTGAGGGTAATATTTATTGATATCCCAACAGAATAACAAAGACGTGCTGCCTTTGTCCTTCTGCTCCTGGATGATTTCAAACAGTTTGGCCAGCCACTTGTGAAAATGTTTCTTCTTCATGGCCTCAAAGTCCCTTTCCGTGTAATAGTCCGTCTCGTCTTCAACCTCAAACCGGGTACGGGTCGCCTGTTGAAGTCTGTCGATGAACTCTATTGCTGCCTTGTGGAAGCCGGGACCAAGCATGTTGGTCTGGCAGTCTCCGTTTACGGAAATGACGTTGTCTGTATTTCCTTCTCCCTCATGTTGATAATTTAGGAACAAGTCGCCCAGCCTGCAAAAACTTACCGTCGAAGATGATTCATCGTGCTCTGCATTATAACCGGACTCAACAGCCTGACTTTCTACAGTCTGTTGAAACTTTTCAATATCCTTGATTTTAGTGTGAATGGTGAATCCAAGTCCCATAATTTCATTATTTTGTTTATAAATGCAAGATACCGATTTTATTCCAACTGGTCACATTTAATTTGTTAATAATAACAGAAATTTGGCACTATTGTAATACAATACGCCTTCCACATGGAAATCCATGCTTTTAATCATAGTTTAGCAACATTTTGTCAGTTCACTACATTGGGGTACAAGTTCTTCCGTAACACAAAAAATCCCCCTCCCATGAAAATCATGAGGAATTTAAGCGCATTTGCAGCTTTGTGTCAGAGGATAGCAATGAATTCACTCATTCTTGTCATTCTGGCCCAGAAAGGCAAACTGAAGTCTCAGGATTTCATCCATCGGAACGACTTTTCGGACTCTGCTCTCCAGACTTTCCGCCTCAGCCCAAAGGAAAGGATAAAAAGCTACGCCCTCACTGCTCTTCAGTTTCGAAGCATCGTTCTGCCAGCCGTCCCATCTGTAATCGGTATAGAACTTATCCGTATCGCCATGCAGACACCAATAGACGAATTGTCCAAATTTTATCTCCATATCTTCCATCTCCAGACAGTCGGGGGCAAAATAGCCGATATTGCCGTCGTCAAGACAGATGAACAATCCTCCCAGTATGTCTTCGCCGATCACTATCTCGTTGAACGGGAACAGACTGTTTCTAGTGACAAAGTTTAGTTCTCCCGAACCGTACAGCCTTATCCAGTTGTCAATGACTATACCACCTGTGTTTTCAAGGATTGCAGCCATCAGGCTACCGCTCTTGATCCGGTACTTCTCTTTCATTGCCTGCCTTGCTGCTTCATCCAGAGGCAGCACATTTATCGTTTTTGACGAACTTTTTATTTCATCAAGTATTCTCTGAAACATTTCATCGTTCATAGTCTTTATTTTTTTCTGCTTAAAATTCTACTTTTCATCATACTCATTCAAAATAAATTGCACATTTATCTTGAACGTTATACCCATAGCATTTGCCGGAGGCCGTTATTACTTTTTTCATGTTTCTGTAAATCTTAAAACTCCATATCCTCCGTCCATTCCAAAGAGTCCACCGGACAAAGCTCTACTTTCTTCATTTCGTACCAAACGGTCAGCAATATCCTAATGCTGTCAGGCGTATATCCCTTAACCCATGTACATTCTACAAATTTTCGTCTGCCGTCTCTGATTTCCTCGAATGTGGCATGGCTCAGCAACCCTACACGGAACTCTCCAGCCATGTCCTCCTTTCTTACTTGCATGGCATAGACTGGTTTCCCGTAGCGTGTCGTGCGCCCGTCTTGGTCGATCAGACGCTGCAAGACTTCATTGGGCGTTTCCTGACGGGCTACTATGGCAAAACGTAGTGAAAGGTAATCCCTCCACCTTTGCGGTACTTCAGTCCGCTCATTCTCCGGCGGCATTGTCTTGTCCGAAAAAGTGGGAAACACAATATTCGCCGCCACCACCATAGCCACGATAACTGCCCAATAGACTGCTATTGCTCGTTTCCAGTAACGGGGACGTTCACGGAGTTCCTGCCGGACTTCCTTGCATATCTTCTTGTCGTCAAAAAATCCCAGAGGGATGGCTGACAGCAGCACCGCCAGACTCGCCAGACCGTAGAAAACAACCTTTTGTGGCACGTTTACCAGATGTACATACCCGTCTTGTCCCCTTGCCGCCAGAAATGTGCCGGCCAACAGGACGAATTCCGGGAGGATGCTCAGGAAGTATATTCCGGCAGCAAATGCCTTTCGCTTCCTTTTATTGTTCCATTCCGTGAAATGCGCGTAGGAAATTTTATGCAGCATCACCAACAGGCGGAAAAAACGGCTGAATATGTTTCTTCTATTTGTCATTTGAGTATTTCAGTTATCCATTTCAGAGCAGTTCCTAATAAAACCATTGCGGGAATAAGAAGCAAATAGAGAGGGAAAAAGAACAGGTTGCGCCGGAAGGGACTGAACTTGCGTCCCGCATAATGCTGCATGACCGCTTTCCGCCGGGAAGGCGGGTATATTTTGCCGAACAGACGGTCTGTCATGAAGACAGAAACGGAGAACACGATTAGAAGAACGGCTCCAAACACCTCGAATGCCAAGTCATCCAGAAAATGACCGCCTATGGTCAGAACCGGCATGAATATAAAAAACGTGATACAGGCCCACAGCATATCACTCCCACGGGATTGTTTGAAACTGACCTTGTGATAATGCTCCCATGTTATTTCTCCCAACCAAAACAGATAGTCGAAGAAATAATAATGTCGTTCTTGCTCTTTATATTCCTGTTTCTTCATTCTAAACATAATGTTCGGCAGCCAATCGCTGTTTATGGCAATCTTTTCATTTCGCTCAATTACAAATATATATCATAAGGAAGAAACTTCAGAACATTCGGTCTTCCTTTTTTCTATGGTATGCTCAAAAGCATTTTTTGGGGATGCTTGTTTGGACGTTCTCCCTAAGGTCGGTGGAGCTGTCTCGCCCGAAAGTTTCCCGGCGTTTAATCGTTAGTTAGGGACAATAAAGCAAACCCCTATCCATAAATGACTATACAATTCCAACAACATCGAAGTAGTGTCAGTACAAAATGTACCAACAGTATTTTTCCGCTATACTTGAAACGATAGCAGGCAGATGCGACAAAGCCGATGGCACTCCAACCAATCGCCACCCGGCTTGTAAAGATATAGTTTTCGGAAGATTCATAGCTCCAACCTAATCCTTCACAACCTATCGGGTAAAGTTCCGGATGCTTTGAGAATTGTATAGAATCACTGACAACCATCCACAGCAATAGCAGACAGCATAGTCCCCACAATATCCTTAATACCAATCTTGATTTCATATTGTTTTGTTCATCATTTCAGGTTATCGTGAATGGTCTAGCTCGATGTACCAACCTTCCTTGATGGGCTTGTAAAGCGTGGTGTCGTTGTACGTCCTGCGGTAGATCTCGTTCAGGTCGCCATGTTCGGTGATACGGATATTCCGACGGCTTCTCAATCCGGGATCGTAAACGAAACTCTTGGACGTTCCTGCATCTACGATACCGTGGGAGTAGTACGGCATAAAAAGGCTCACATATACCGAATCTGCCGTTTCCCATTCCCTGCGATCAACAAGGATAAAACCGCATCCAATCTCTGATAACAGGGAGTCGAGTAGGATTCGGTCTGGCTTTAACAGCCCATATACCGGGAGGTCTTGTTCGTCATTTGATTCATAGGATGTATCACTTTGCTCCATTGAATCAAGTATAATGATCCCGTCAGGAGAAAACGGCGGGTAGTGAAAACTACCTTCTGAACTCTCTGACATGATTTCGTACACCTTGCGGAACGCCGCCTCGTGCGTGGCGAAGTGGCGTATCATTTCCTCGTCCGATGGCGGCATGGGTGGATCTCCGCAACTTGCAGCAAACAGGCTTGCTAAAAGCAGGATTATGATAGGTATTCTCATTTTCTTATTTATCTTATGTCTGACGGATAAATAGTCTTCAATGGTTCTGCCCTCTACTGGCGACCTTAGTTTCAATAATTATAGCCCCGTTGATTCCGGCTATACCATATTGGCAGTACGCCTGTTTGCCGTACAGTATCTTAATCTGTACATTTTCCACATTGTCCTTGATTATTTTATTCAACTTCCCAAACACTGCGGAATCTCTTACCATCGTACCGTCATAGATCCACAACAAATCCATTCCGTTTAATATGCCTTTCACTGTTTGTGCGCTGAAATATGGGCGATTATCCCCGGATATACGTATCTCACTGTCTGAAATACGCTTCAGGTATTTCCCATCCAGCGAAGCGGATATTGGCAAATCTATGTCTATGCCTTTGGTAGCTGTCTGTTCGGCGTTTGGCATGCCGATACGTCGCAAACAACCGTCTTGTGCAATCACATAAAACAGCGTGTAAGGCGGAAATAACCCCATCCCCTTGACCTTTACGCGCAGCGTGTCTTCTTGCAGAAACAGACGGTGTGCCGGTTCTCCTTCCAATCTGTAAGAAATGAAGCCGCTATCAGGCATTTCCACACACCGGTTACACACTTGCGCATGGGTGCAAAGCACACTGCAAAACAGCAGAAGCAGAACCGTTATTTTCGTTTGTTTGACAGACCAACACATTCTTATTTTTTTTTACTTGATTCGGTATAATATCCGACGGATAGCTGACCGTTATCCGCATTTACATTTCATCAAAAATTGAATCTAAAAGACTATTCAATTCATCGTCTGTAAAATTGAAATTTTCTTGTTCAATTTTCATACTCTCGTATATTTCAGCCATTGCCTCGCCTTCGGTAGAGAAAAACTGGTCAGCTGATTTTATACCGTACTCGTCAACAAGCATTTTCCTAAATACTTGTTTAGCTTTTTCGATTTTACTTTCCATATCTATTTCCTTTGTTTATTGCGGATAATAAAACTATTATTAAGCCTTTATATCCCCTCAATTTTGCCGTCATTTTTATATTTCTTGTTTAATGTTCATATCTTATTTTCGACTCCAATATCCCAAAAACCTACTGAACAGTATCATCATAACCAGATACAATACTATTATACCATTTATCTCAACAAAAAGCACTAAGTCACCTGCCGTAGGAACACTTTCATACGTATTTTCGGTTAAATACTTGCCTTCATATCCTAAATAGATGAAATAATACTCGTATGTTTTATATACACCATTGAATAGCAATAGTATAATGGCAGACAATCTGAATTTATTATGACGCAGAAACAAGTGGAAGAAAAGGTCAAGAAATATGAATAATACGCAGATTACTACAAAACCAATCAACGCCATCAATCCGTCCACCGCGGCTCCCGGACCATCATTAACTTCAGTTATGCTCATTAATTGGTTGGGCTCCATCAAGACAAGAGCAAACATAAGTAAGTATATTACCCATGCAATCAGTTGTCCAACTTTTATTTTAGCTATCTTCATTATGGTTTATCGTATATGCGGATAATGTTTGGCGGACAATCAATCTTTTAGAGAGATTTATCTGCTTGTTATAAACCTATTTGAAATTTGTCAGTATATCATTCTTTTTATTGGAAGACAACATTTCCAATAAATGATTGAAGCTATCGCAAACAAATTCTGCCGAATCTTCAAATTCAGGTTCAACTCCATAATAGATTTTACCGTAATTTTCCGGAGATAAATCTATGCACAAATATTGGTATCCGTCTTTTACTGACATAAGAATAGGAATATGGCTATCCCAAAACAGGCGAATCATATCGCAGGATTCCTTATCATCTGCCAACGCCTCAAGTCCCATCAGCTCAAATTCATTCCAACGGAATCCGCTATCGCTTTCTCCGTTAAAGTCCTCTATGGAATTAAACCATACATTATCACTTTCATTCGTGATTGTCTGAAACCGTTGTAAAAACTCCTGATAGTCCGCAGGAAGTTCGGAATACCGATTTTGTAAATCAGAGCTTAATTCTTTTCTTTCCAATCGTTCTGTAACGACGAATCCTATATTTTTCAGTGCTTCAATCATATTTT
>NZ_QVLZ01000053.1:22912-45760 GCF_003435205.1 Bacteroides sp. AF32-8BH
CGACGAATCCTATATTTTTCAGTGCTTCAATCATATTTTTATTTTACGAGTTTATAATGGTTGGTGGCTAACCGACCTTTTTCTGGGGAGGTTTAGCCGCATGTTAATCGTCTTTATTGGATTGAATGTATTATTAAAGATACTTCGTCTTTTTGGTAATGATAAGTTTTTATTATACAAGATGTTTTTTGTAGTGATAAAAACACTTTAACCGATGCTTCACAATAGGGAGACAAAGAATCAAATAGGACTAATTCAGTAGAATCCCATTTTACTTCAACTTCTTCTATCGGTTCTGCCCCAGTTACTATATCATTCTCCAGAAGTTTTTCCACCGTTAGATAATCGGGAGCATACTTCCAACGAATTATTAAAATTGCTCCATCTTTATTTACTATGCGTGTAGCCATCGGTTCATCTCCCATTACCAATAAGACATGATTGTCTATATAGATTTTCCCCAAGTAATCTGTTACGCTACATATAGCATTGTAGTCTTCTTGACCGTTCCATTGATGGGCATATTGTTGCTCAACAATGACAAATGGGCTTCCTTCTGTTGCAATCCAATTATTCATATTTTTTCTCAGCGATTAATGTCCGGTGGATAATCAATTTTCCGGAGAGATTTATCCGCTTGTTACCCACGTATTTATTCTTTATTTTTTCGATTTATATGTATATCGCTTATTTCTGCTTTTCCTCCAAAACAGAGTAATTCTTCCACATTCAGATTATCCAACACTGCATATACAGATTCTTTTGTCATACTTTTAACGCTTAACATCTTTACTTTTCTCAATTTTGGAGCATTTACAAGGCTTGTAATATCAACCAACTTATTTAACGTATCAATACAGACTTCAGCTAAGTTGTTTAGATTGGCTAAGTTGGGTATCTTAGTAATATTAGCTAACCAAATCAATTCGAGTTTTTCAAGTCCTGTGAGTGTACTGACGAATGAAATATCATCCAATTTGGATATTCTAAAAAGTTTCAGTTGGCGCAAAGTTCTAAAATCACTCAAAACAGTCAAGTCTATTTTTGAACTGTCACACCACAGAATAGACAAGTCCTTGATAAGCATTTGTTTTAAGAAAGACAAATCCTTATTTTTGACAGCTCTTAATTCTAACTTTCTCAACTGACTTAAACCTACGATAGCTTCAAGATTCTTATCTAATTTCCCAAGGAATAAGGATTGGAGATTTTTCAAGCGCAAAAGCCATTGGCAATCAAACACAGGCTTTCCACTCTTCAAATCCGCATCTATATGTAAATGTTCCAACTGGCTTGGCAAAGTATTGACAAAAGAAAAACCCCTTAAATCATAAATATCTAATGTCAATGATTTTAGATTTGACAAACTTGAAAGAATAGATAAGCCAGTATTCTTATATTCAAAATCGCCTATTACGATATTTTGTACATCAGGAACAAATCGCAGGAAATCCAGATTCCAACCATTGAAATCATCTCCATATCCAAATTTTTTGTCAGCCCCTCCATATACACGAAAAGAAATATCAGGACGTAATATAAATAAGCGATTCAATTTTTCGAGAACAGTATTAGGAATATAATCGCTTATTTGAACTCTCTTGATAAGTTTTTCCTCGCTTATTTGATGAATTATGGATTCAGTTACATCTTCAGCCATGTAACCATCTTCGGGATGTCTTGGAATTCTTCCAAAACTGCGAGGAGTAAATATTTCAATTTGTGTTCTAAACATATCTTTACTACGTGGGTAATGTTTGGCAGCGTTCCGCTTTAAGCGGTAGTGCTGTTTGTTAGTGATTCATTTATGTTCTCAATTTCCATATCAAGAAAGGTTATATACCATTCTATAAATGATATTCTTTGCCCATCTTTCAATTTCGGTACAAGTCCACTATAATCAGCTCGTCCATCAAACCAAATATGTCCTTTTTCATTTCCATTCACCACCAATAGAAATGTACATCCATGTCCGAAATGACTTATTTGCAGACTGCCTGCAATATGGGAGGTACTAATATACGCATCAACAATTTCCGTTTCCGGGTATCCCTCGTCCCAATTAAAGGAAGTTATCCATTCTTCATTCCAACTATCTTGATATGGGAATTTTTCATTCAAGGAAATATTAGGTTTATCTTTTAATTTGAAATCAACAATAGCTTTATCAAGAGGCAATAATCCATATCCCGGTCCGAAACCTCCATTTCCTATTTCAGAAATAAAAGTTCTGTAATCATCAGGAAGAGTTATACAATGTTTATGCTCAAACTCCTTAATATCTTCTTCAGATAGACAAGGATTATAAGACACCTCTTGTTCCTTTACTCCAAAAGATGCAAATTCTTTATGGCGTCTTATGAAAGCCAATTTTTCTAATATTTCCTTTTTTTGATTCATAATCACTAATGGTTTGCAGCTTGCCGCCGTTAGGCAGGACAGGTGTATGTTGTAAGCTAAATTTCGTATTCAATCTTGTAATCTTCATATACATTGAATACCGTTTCACAATCTGATAAAATACTTTCAAGCAAAGGTTTGACCTCACTATTCCAATCTAACTTACCCAGCCCTGCACCTATTTTCGGTAGCGACACGGTTTTGATACCTCTGCTTTCGCACACTTTTTTCAAGCGTTTCAAACCTTTATTCAGATATGTGAGTTCCGCATGATACATATCGGGTTGTGTAGCGATGTAGATTATACCCGGAGAGAAACCTTTGATTTCTCCTATAAACACATTGCCAGCCTGGAACTTAGTGTTTCGTGTGTACTTCTTAAAGAGTTTTTGGATTTCAGGGAATTGACTTGACAGCTTAAAGGCAAGCCCAGTTCCTAATCCTTCTTGTGAGCCAACAGCTACACCTTGTGCTATGTACTCATCTTTACTCTGTAATATATCTCCCGAAATGTATTTTATCATATTGTTTCCGTTTTTCTATTGCTTATAATGTCCGGCGGATAATCGACCTTTCTGGGGAGATTGAGCCGCTTGTTATCTGCCACTATTCACTTTGATAAGTTTCAACTACATACAAATCAACGTTAGGATAATCGTTTGAAACTTTGTTCAAAACAGCTTTTACATCATCCCATTTTAATCCTCCTAATCCAGCACCGATTGCAGGTAAGGCTATTGCCGTTACATTATCACCACTGGCTAACTCAAGCATCTGTATCAGTGCCTTTTCGATATACTCTATTTTAGCTCGTGTTCGCCACGTTGCTTGAGTGCCAAGATTATATATATGCCCGTTGCCATAATCATAATCAAATACATCTCCGGGGCAAAACTTGTTTTCTTTGCACAATAGCTTATATTCAAGATACATATCTGGATATTTGTCTTTGAACTGCACGGCAATGCCTTTACCCATTGCACCGGCGCAATTACATCCGTGCGCATAACTACTTACACCCTCAATGCGGAATATGTCGCCTTTCTCAATATACCTAATCATTGTTTTTTCTTTTTTATTGTTATTTTATTCTGGCAGATAATGTTCGGCAGATAATCGACCGTTAGGGAGATTCATCCGCTTGTTATGTGCCTTACTTACTATTCCTCATATTTCTCAGCATTTTCAAGCCCTCGTATAAAATCCTCAAAATTTTCTGCTAATGTAGTTATTTTGAAATCTGATTCCTGATCGATATGCACAACTTTTGGTTCTCCGAATGGACCACATTCTCGATAATCCAAGAAAATCATATCATGCCCAGCACTCGGACAGTCACAAATAGCCACACCTATTTCCGGATATCCCCATTCATCAATCATAAACTGACTGCCAATTTCTCCACATAGTGAATAGTCCTTTTCCCTACCTATACCGTAAATGCCAGTTATAGCAATATGGTCTTCAGCCCAATTTGTGGGTGAATCAGTAGGGAAGCATGTATTGAAAGGGATGCCTCCATTATGCTGCTTCATCAGCCATATATAGGAAGCTGGCAACTTGTATCCTAATTCTTTCTCTACATCGGCTATCAATTCATCAGTTGGGGCATCACTGATATACTCCTTGCGGGCATAGTAATTATCATCCCAAAAGTTTGTAAAATCAAAACCTTCAAATTCTTGTTTCATATTCTCATTTTCTTTTTTTGTGGCACATAACGTTATACTATCAGCCGATTTGGCTGTTATTTTCTTTAAGTATCAGACCTCGTCTTCCTCCATCAACAGATCGTCCAACGGGCTTTTGATATTGCTTTTGAAAGTGTCGGCTATGTGGACATACCTTTCCGTTGTCTTGATGTTGTTATGTCCCATAAGCTCTTTCACAATCTTGATGTCGGTTCCTTGCTCCAGCAAGTGGGTGGCGAACGAATGGCGCAGCAGGTGCGGATAAATCCGTTTCGTGATTCCCGCTTCCCGAGCCGCAGCCTTCAACCGTTTCGACACGATACTCTCGGTGAAAGGTTCGCCCGGTCTGTGTTCAAAGAGCCACACTTTCGGTTTGTATAGTCTGTTATATTCCGTCAGCTTTTTCATCAACGGTTTTGACAGCAGGGTGTAGCGGTCCTTCTTGCCCTTTCCCTGACGCACCCGTATCAGGGAGCGGGGGTCGTTGATGTCGCCGGGTTTCAGTTCCAGCAGTTCGCTGATGCGCAACCCTGCGGAGTAGAGTATGGAGAACATACAGAAGAAACGCAGGTCTGTCACTGTCACGTCGAGTATTTTCTTTATTTCCTCCTTGCTCAACACGTCGGGCAGCGTCTTCTCCCGTTTGGCACGGTTCACCTTGTAACACCGCCGTTCCTGACCGAGAACTTTCTCGTAATAGAACTTGATGGCGTTGATACGCTGGTTTTGCTGGCAGGAGGATATGTTTTTCTCATGGATGAGATACAGCAGGTAGTCGTTTATCTCGTCGGGAGTAACCGTTTCAATCTTACGCCCCTCGAAATATTGTTGGAAATCGCGGAAATAGGAGGTATATACCCTTACGGTATGGTCACTGTAACGCACTTGCTGGAGTTTTTCCAGATAACCTTCCGGCAGTGGCGGCCGTTTGTCTTCCTCTTTACGGGGTGCGGTTTCCTTGATGGCGGAATAGTCTATAAACGCCATTTTCACATAGCGGTCGAAGAACTCGGCAAGCACGAAATTCTCTGCCGGCAGATAAGCTCTGCCACCGACAAGCAGTACGTTTTCTTCCTTCGACAGCGACAAGCGGATGTCATTGTCATTACCGAAAGTCACTTCGACAAATTCTCTCCCGTTTCTTACCACAGGAGAAAGTTTGATTTTGGGTTTTGGAGTATATATTTCCATGTTTTTTAAATTTTACCGGTCCCACTCGTTCAGGATTTCTCCGCTTATGATATCATATCGTATCCAGTGTCCCGTCTCGCGTCCCTCGGTGTATTCGCCTTGGACTGCGATATCGTCCCGGTCGATTTCTTTCCACGAACCGTGCTTGTAGCCGTTCTTGTACGAGCCGGATTTGTAGGCGTACAGCTTGCCATGTAGGTGGGCCGTGTATTCGTAGGGGCCGTCCAGTTCGCCGTTCTTATAGTGGCTGACGGTTTTGCTGACCCATCTCTCGGTGGTATCCTCGCTGATTTTCCATTATTTTCCCTCTTTCCGGTCGTCGGTATAGTTTGCCTCGTAGATCTGCTTGCCGCTTTTCGGGTCAAAGCGTTGTTCCTTGCCGTTCCGCTTGCCCTGCCTATATTCCTGAACCATGTCCGGCTTCCCGTCGCTGAACCATGTCCTTACCGTACCGTCTATCTTCCCGTACTGCATGGGTGCTTCCCGTTGCGGTGTCTTTCCGTCCTGATGATAGGAAACGAACAGACCATGCCGTCTGCCGTCGGTATACTTGCCCTTTTCCCGCAGGCTGCCGTTGCGGAAACGCCTGTACTCGCCCTGCATAACCCCTTTGGAAAAATGCACTATTTCCTCATCCTGCCCCCGCAAGATACGGAATTTGCCCGATAGCGGACGTTTTCCGCCCTTCAGATAATGGACGACTGTTCCATGCTGTTCGTCCGTGGTGGTTCGCAAGTCACCGGATTCCACGATCCGCTGTGCGAAGGCAGAACAACACAGCAGCGTGAGAACGATGGCCGCAAGCATTTTTCTTATGTTTCCCTTTACCTTTCTCATTCGTCCGGATATTCAAGTTTCAATGTCATGCCGTCCAAAGCGATGCCTTCGCTAAGCGTGATGGCAAGTTTCTGTTCTTCGGAGCATCCTATGGTTTCCCCGTCCTGCAAGGTGACATCATCCGACAGGATATAATGCACGATGTCCATTAGGAAATCACGGATGTCACTCAGATCGGCAGGGGCATACACTTCGATTTCCTCTTTCCCGAATTTTCTCAGTCCGTAGGTATAGATGCCGGGGATTCCTTTCTGTGTGCGGTAGATGCCGAACCATACCCAGTCCATGACGGGCAGTTCATCTTCTTGCAGGAGTGCGGCCATATCCCTGTAAAATTCGGGTTGGAACACCATACCGTCGGTATATACCGCTGTAGCGTAGGACTGTTTCAGGCAGGAAGACGTGGCTCTGGTGAACAGTTTGGCTCTCTCCAGCAGGTTGGATTGGTCTCCGGTCACGGATACGAGGATATGAGCCTCGTGTTGTCGTGCCACTTCTGTTGCATCTTTCCACAGGTAGTTGCCCTGTGCATAGTGTTCCGCTTCTCCGTTGGGTACGGGACCGGGCATGATGGCTATTGCCAATGTCATGCCGCTGAACATTCCGACAAGTACGTCCCCGTTGTCGTCGTCATCGGTAAGGACGATTCCCCAGTCTTCCTCGAAGTCATGGATGAACTGTTTCTTGTCCCATTGATTTTGTGAAAGCAACACGGACGAGACAAAGCATCCTTTGATATTATCCTTTTCCATATAGTTCTTTCTTTTTGAGTCGTCAATTATTGAAGATTCTTGCGCAAGATAGGTATTTTACCCTGATTCCTTGGTACTTTCATCTGTTAATATACGATAAATGCAGGCCCTGCCTGTGACTTTACAGATAAAGGTTGCGCTCCGTTCAATAGATGCGCACATACTGTACTTCCCCGTCAAGCAGTTCAACATAGCGGTTGTCGGAAAAGCGCAATGTCTCCAGAGTCCTGCCTTCCTTCTTGACTTCCGATTTGTGGTATGGTTCGCCCCACGCGGCGATGACCATTTCCCTCGTCATGCCGGTATCGACCTTGCGGAAGGCAATCAGCTTCCCGTATTTCTCGCCGTACCGTTTTTCCAGCTGGCCGATACGTGCCGTGCTTACAAACTCGTACACCTCGTCACCGCCTATAGGAAATGCTTCCACACGGACACCGTCAGCACCTTCCATCAGCAGAAACGCCCCGTCACTGTTCATCTTCAGGCCGATGTCCACACAACGGTACTCCGCACCTTCAGCCGGGGTGATTACCTGACCGTCCTCGGTCTCGACGGCCTTGGCAAGTGACAGGAATGTCTGTCCGACAAAGCGTTTCAGTTTCTCATAATACCCTATACAGGTCATGCTCAGCGGATACCTGAATGGGTTGTAATACATCTCATCACCGCTTTCTTTTTCACGGAGCAGCAGGCAGCATCCAGCCGACAGGTAGTCTGTCTTTGTCCAGACCTTCACTACCTCGTAATATTTCCCCACTACCTCTTTAGAAGGGGTGGTACTGATGTTGACCGCCTTGTACACCGTTCGGTCATCCCCGGTAAGGAAATTGACCGTGTAGAAAGCATCCCAGTAGCCGTTCCTGTCATTTTTTACCCCATGCATGTACAGGGTCTGTCCCGGAAGGGAAGTGAAACTCCGCTTCTCCACGTTCGTCAGGCTGTCATAGGGGTGGGCATTTGTCACCGTGTACTCTTTCAGTCCATCGTTCTTGGGAACGATGTTAAGCTGTGCATGGGCATACATCACCGTGCACAGGAAGAAGGTTATAATTGGAATTGTTTTCATACTCAATCACTTTTTAAGTTTACAGGTGGCATCCGGGAAAGAGCACTCAGCTATTTGCCGGAAATAGAGAACAGGTACAGAGACAGTCCTATCCCGACGGCAAGAATCACTCCCAGCCAGAACCGGAAAGTTTTCGGACCGAGCAGATTCATCCAGAAGTTACCTCCTGTACTACCCGGACGGGAATACGTCCACTTCCAGCCACAGATGACACCGACAAGCCATATCAGAAGCAGGCCCGCCACGACCAGATAGCCGTAGCGGGGTTCCTGCTGTATCAGATTCGGAAAATCCTTTATTTTATCCAACCATTCCATATCTCACCGGTTTATTTTTTCAAGAGCGCCGCAAATTCTTTAAGCTGTGGCAGTCCGTCAAAGAAATCAACGTCAAATTTGGCCGTTGAGCCGTTGGCGAGGGTGATTGTCAGAATACCATTGTCGTAATTGTAGTTTGAACTGGATATTTCCGACAATGTAAAAGAACGCATCTCAACATTTCCTTTCACGATGACCGGGTATGTCACCTTATCGCCGTCAACCGTGATGATACAGCTTTTGGCAGCCAACTTGCGGGCCTTATGTATCTTCCGCCAGGCTCTGAACAGCATGTACAGTCCGACAAGGGCAAGGATGATGGCTGTTGGTAACGGTCCGAGGATGCGAAGTGTACCGACTTTTATACCGAAAGGATAAACTACCGGTACTATTATCAGTCCGGCACCGACAAGGATTTCAGTCAGATCGTCCTTGATGGACGATTTGGAAGAATAATTGAATGTAGCCATATTCGGATATTAGTGAAGTTATTCGTTCGGTGATATTATTTTATGAAAAAGTACCAGATAAGCAGAGCCGCGGTGATGATTATGGACAGGACCGTCATGGCCGACCTGTATTTTTCGACAGCAGGCGATTCCTGCGGAGCTTCAAATTCCAGTATCGTAGGTGCTTGGCCTATCGCGCTATTAGGAATAGCCTCTATCTTGAACTCGTTGGGCTGTTTTTCAATGCCGATCAAGGCATAGGCACAATCAAGCTGATTGGCCTTTCTTGGCGAGAATACCGATTTGCTGAACAGGATGACGCCGTCATAATGATCGCTTATTTCCATTACCGAATCCATATCCCGTTGTCCTGTCAGTATATGACGGCCTGTATCAGGATCTACTATGTAATAGTCATAGCCACAGGACTGTACGGAATCATAACGGATTTCACCGATTTCCAGCGTATCCACTTCAGCCTTGATGCTCTGAAGGGTGGCCTCGTCAATTTCAGTCCCTTTCAACGGGCAGGCATACAGGCAATAGCGGCTGTCTTCGTGCATCACGGTTCTGATGGGATAGAGGTTTACTACTTTGCGGTTTTCCAGTTTGAGGTATGTCTTAGACAATTTGCCGATTGCTTTCCCGTTATAACCGGCCGGAACAGCACCTCCTTCAAGAATGGCTGACAGATTTTTAAGTTCGCTCATGTTGTAATTCTTTTTATTCGTTTTCGATTATTGTTGATTATTTGATTCCATTTTCTACAGTGAGACAGAAGTTCACCTCCCTGTACAGTTGTTCCAGCAGATGTTCGTCATCCAGCGACTTCCTGCCGGGACGTAAGAAACCGTCCGGAGTGTCGGATGCGTAGTAGAACATGTTCCCGTTGAAGGAGAGCATCAGGTCACGGCTGAAGGATTTCCGCAGGGCGGTCAGCTTCCGCATCATCGCCGGGGTGAGCACCATGCGGGCTTCCACCTCGTCATCCGCGTACACGGCAAAATGCCTCTCGAACTCCGGGTCTTCCAAATGTACGAATTTTGCCCCGTACTTTTCCTTCATTCCCTGGATTGTTTGCGCCAGGTAGCCGATTTTGTTTTCCAGATGGTCGGGCAGCAGCATCACGTAGCCCCTGAAGGTGCGGTTCAGCTTGCAGCACCCGAACATGCCCCTGAAACTGTGCATCGTGCTCTCTATCCTGACTCCGAATATCGGACGGATAAAATACTGGTACGGCACTTCAAGGAAGTTGAAGGCCGAGAAATCTTTCGAATTGGCTGAAGTCACACCGGCATCCACGACAGTCATCATGTCATTTCCGACGGGAATGTCAAGACGGCCGTAACAGGTCGAACTTACCGAATTGCCCGATGACAATGCCGTTCCGAACAGGCGGCTGTCCGCAAAGACTTTCGGCTGTATGGAACCGGAAGGATTGTACCTTGCTCCCGGGAACAGCAGGTAGATGATGTGGGCCATCGTGTAGGTTTCCCTCTTGTTCAGCGCGGCAAAACATTTCATGAATGCGAAATGAAGTACAAAAAATACGGCAAAGCCTATCATGAGGTATTTTCCCGTGGTGACGGAAGTCTCATAGTCAGTACGGTCCACGAGGAATCCGCCGAAGATACAGAAACCGAACCACACGACGGTACACAGATAGACAATGGAGGTCAGGATGCGGAACACAATCCGGAGCATCCTGATACGGGACATCTCTTTCTTCATGTGAAGGGAAATGCCCTTGAAATCTATATTCTGACTTTCTTCCATGCTTTACTTGAATAATTCTCCCACTTTCACTTCCTTGATCTCACTTTCCGGGAACTCTATCAACTCCTGCTGCTCATGCTTGCGCCAGGATGCGATTATCGACGACGGAAACATTTCAATGTAATTGTTATAATCGGTAGCAGCGGCATTGTAGGTGCGCCGGATTGCCTGCAGCTCATTCTCCATGTCCTCGATCTGGACCTGAAGATGAAGGAACTGCTGGTTCGCCTTCAGCTCCGGGTAGTCTTCCACCGCCACATTCAGTCTTGACAGAAGCGAGGACATTTCCGTACCGCTTTTTATCTGCTCGGACTCTGTAGCGTTCGAAGCCCTTGACCGCAAATCGGCAATGCGGGTGAGAATCTCATTCTCGTGCCCCATGTATGCCTTTACGGATGCGACAAGATTGGGGATCAGGTTATTCCTCTGTTTGAGGACCACGCAGATACCGCTTCTGCATTGCTTGACCCGGTTCTTCTTTGCAATAAGGCTGTTGTTAGTGAATACTGCCCATAAAATAATTATGAGCAGTACCACGATAATACATATAACGGCTATAATCATATTTTCAGATGGATTTAGACATACAATTCAGCCGGTATGACTCTGATTGTCCCTTCCCAGTAGAAGTGGGGGACGATGCCGTCTGAAGGAAGATAGCCTTGGGGAAGTTCCTTGTAATAAAGGACAAGTTTCCTTACTTCCACATCGGCGCCTTCCACGATTTCACCACTCAGTTTCACGGTTGACCAGCAGTCCTCCTCCTTGGCAAGACTGACTACGCCCTCACATCCGGGAGCTACCGGCTGCCTGCCTTCACACATGTTGCGCAGCTTTTCCATCACTCTCTTCAGCCATTCCACATCGTTCATGTGTCCCTTGTCCAGTGCGTATATGCCAATACCATGGAAAGAGTCGTCCTTGTGCTTCACGCCTTTCCACGCCTCTGCCGGGGCACTGACAATCCCCGCGTAAACGATATATCCTTCCGTGAATTTTCTCAACCACTTGCTTTTGCCCAGCCATGGTGCCTTTCCTGCAAGTTTCTTGAAGAACTCGGTCTCAGAACTGCGTGGCGTCTGCATGTACGGTTTCATCTTGTCAAGCTGTGTCGGGTTCTTGTACAGTTCCCTGTCTCGCTTGGCTTCTTCGGCCTCCTTTGCACGCCGTGCGGCCAGTTTCTCCCTGTATTTACTTACGTCAAGACCTTGTGCTTCCATTTGGTCAAGATCATTCTCTGTCATGGTTTTCTCCCATTCTGTTGCTGCATTTTTGAAAAGTGCCATAATCGTAAAACTTTTAAGATATTGTTGATCCTATTTTTTTCGGATTCTACCATTCGATTGCCTTCCAAGGGGAATCTTCTTTATTGAGAAGCGCTCCCACGACTTCATCCGCAGTCTCGTAGTCATCTGTTTCGCCTCTCCATATTCCGCGTCCCACGGCAAAGCTGTTGCCGTATTCTTCCCACGAATTGAAGGATTCCTTGGCTATGCCGGCAGTGGTTCTGATGGCTTCCCACATTTCGTCTTCATTGATGTAGCCGCAGATGAAAGCCCAACGGGCCATGTTCACGGCACGTACAAGGTCCCATGCCAGCACGGTTTCGGGCAGGTCCGCTTCCGTCGTTTCATTTACTCCCATTACAAATTCAGCTATCGTGAACGCATCGCCGATCTTGCTGTCCTCGTCCGCCTTTTCTTCCTCGGTGATGGCCTCGATTCCACGCTGGCGGATTTCAGTCAAGGCCGGATCCGCACCGGCATGTTGGCCTTCGTTCAGCAGCCATGAGATGGTCTCCAGGGCACTCTTCCTGTCAGTAACTTCCCACCATTCCTCAAGCATTTCCTTAAGGGTGTCCGTGCCTGCTGTACTTTCAAGGGAGTCCACGTTGTCATCGTTGTATAGGAACAGAGGTGCCCCATAAGCCAGAAGTCTGTTCTGTTCAGGTGTCAGGCTGTTGTCGCCCTTGCGGGTGATTTCCCAACCTGCATATACGTCAAAACCGTCCGAGAAATCCGGTAAACCTTCCGGCATGAATCCGGCATTCATTGCCTGCTGCATCATGTTCCCTGCGAACTCGATGTTTTTGCTGTAGGTCTCCATTATCGCCTCGGGATCCTGGGCGGATTCTGCCATCATCTTTGCCTGGTATGCCTGTGCCTCCGCAACTCCCGGGAACATCTCGGCCGAGTCCTGCATCAGCTTTTCATGCATCTTCATCAGGTCGGTGCCTTCAAATCCGGGTACGTTGCCATACAAGGCTTGCGCCTGTTCCAGTGCTGCTTTCATGGCCTGAGCCTGTGCTTCTCTTGCGATTTCCTCGGGTGTCTGAGGTGTCTTCTTGGTTTCTTCTGCCATATCTTTCTAATATTAAATTTGTTAATGAATATCTTACCTGTTTATTCCGCTCCGTTTTCAAGAAGTTTTTCCACGATTTCGTTGAAGCCGCGCTCTCCTGCATAGTACAGGGCGGTGTGCTGGAGGTTGTCTGAGATGCTAACATTCGCGTGAAATTCAAGCAGGACGGACACAAAATCGTTGTGGCCCTCCTTGGCTGCAAGAATAAGCGGGGTTTCCCCGTTGTCATTCTGTGCGTCAACCGCAGCTTTGGCCTTCAGCAGAGCCTCGCCTATAAAGCGGTTACCTGAAATGGCCGCGTAATGTATCGGGGCATTGCCGCTCAGCATAGCTTTGCCGGGATCGGCTCCGGTCCCGAGAAGAAGGTTGACCATGACAAGATTCCCCTGCATACAGGCGAGTATCAGCGGAGTCTCTCCGCCGTCATTCGTCGAGTCAAGCATGGACTTGTCTGACAGGAGCAGCGTGCGGACAATTTCACCCTGTCCGTTATACACGGCCTGATGAAGCGGGGTGTTGCCACGTGCATCCCGGTCATTCCCGCACGAGAGTCGGGCGACCACTTCCCGCAGCCCGTGGGCTGTGGCATAGTCGATGGCCTTGTGGCCGGAGGCATCGGCGACCTCCGTATCGGCTCCCTGATCCATCAGGAAAAGGGCGGCATCTGTACGCTTGTTGTCAAGCAGGCATATTAGCGGGGTTCGTCCTTCATTGTCCGTCACGTTGATGTCGGCCCCCTTCTGGAGCAGCTTCCCGAGGATTTCCTTGTTGCCGCTCCGTGCCGCCGCGTGGAGCGGGCTTTCGGAACGGTTG
This sequence comes from Bacteroides sp. AF32-8BH, assembly GCF_003435205.1. Taxonomy (NCBI): domain Bacteria; kingdom Pseudomonadati; phylum Bacteroidota; class Bacteroidia; order Bacteroidales; family Bacteroidaceae; genus Bacteroides; species Bacteroides sp. AF32-8BH. The sequence goes on from NZ_QVLZ01000053.1 coordinate 36,566, forward strand.
TTGATACATGACGCGTCGGCATCGTTGTCAAGAAGCAGAGCCACTATGTCCCTGTAACCTTTCTGACAGGCATAATAAAGAGCAGTGTTTCCTTCCTGATCCCTTTTGTTGATGTCAATTCCTCCCTTTTTCAGGAATATCTGGACAATGCTTTTCTGCCCGTTTCGGCAAGCATTGAGAAATGTCTGGTTGTTGTCCATATATCTTTGTTTAAGAATATTTCAATAATAGTCTTACGAGATTGTCATTGTTGTAGTCTGCCGCCACGTCCATGGCCGTTTTGCCTTCATTGTTTACGGCATTTACGTCAGGCAGCTTGAAGTCCAGCAGGAGTTCAATCGCTTTCTGTGCCATGCTGTCACGACAACATGCCGCCACATAATGCAGGAGGGTGTTTCCCCGGTTGTCCGTCTTGTTCACGTCAGCTCCGGCTTCGAGAAGCTTTTCGAGGATTTCCGTGGGGTCGTCAGAACCGGCTGACCAGCCGTAAGGCACATATTTTTCGTTCGCCTTATGACCACCGAAGAGAATCATCATGGGAGTTTGGCCGGAAAGATTGGCGGCGTTGGGGTCGGCCTTTCCCTTGAGCAGCCAACCGAATGCCGTTTTACCCAACCTGTAGCCGGTATGGCGGCAGGAAAGGGCAAGTGCCGTGTTGCCTTCCGTATCAACAGGAAGCTCGGGATTCCAGCCTTTTTCCTTCATCAGGTCAAGCAGCCCCTTGTAAACCTCGGTATCCTTGCAGAAATAGTCCTTACTCACCCATACCGAAAAAGCCGTCTCTTCATTCGGGAAACGGTAATTCGGATTCGCTCCGCCGTTCAGAATCATGGCCGGAGCATCCTGTATGCTGTCAAACCAACTGAACGCACAAGCGAGGGGCGACTTGCTTTCAAAGTCATACATATCCTTGTGCTCACACACCGTCTGCAGGTCTGCACCCGAACGCAGAATGGCATCCAGTGCCTCCATATCCTTCATGTACATAGCCTGGAATATGTCCATGTTGCCGTGCAAGGCCGAAAGTTCGTCAACATCGGGGTCGCTTCCGGAAAGGAAGGCCGCGATCTTCATCGCCTTGTTCTCTATGGCGGCATCCCAGGCTGTCTTTCCACTGTTTGACTTGTCTTCCGGATCGGCCTTGTCTTCTTCAACAAGCCTTCTGGCAAGTCGGTAGGCGGTTTCGCCATCATCCTCCAGCCTTGCAATCCTGCTCCTGATTTCCTCTATCTTGTTTTCGGGGTAACGGTATTGTACGGATTCGTCCAGTTCCTTTTTCGCGAACCGGATATCCCTTCTGATGTCGCCTGAAGCGGCACAAAAACCGAAAAGCACGTTCTCGCCGTTAAGGTCGGTTGAGTTGACGCGTGCTCCGGAATCTATGATCGCTTCCGCCATCTTGAAATGACGGTTCCTTATGCACTCGATAAGGGCCGTCGTATTCTTGGCCGAACGCGGTATATTCGCTCCTTGTTCTATGAGCATGACGGCTATTTCTTTCAGTTTGTCTTCATCTGCACAGCCGGCACTGGTTCTGCCGAGGATATGAATCGGGGTGGAACCGTTTGCATCCTTCGTGTTGGGTTCGGCATCACGTTCAAGAAGTATCTTGACCCCCTCCGTGTCTCCATACTGGCAGGCAAGATGCAACGGAGAACGGTCTTCGTACTGTTCGTCGCTGTCATCGACGGGCACTTCCCGGAGCGCCTGATGAATTGCATCCTTCGGCTGACTTGTCGAATAAAGTCTGTATATGTCACTGTATTTCATGGTTGTATGTTTTTTATCAGTTCTTCAATGTGTTGATATTTATTGCCCAAACGGGCGTGGATAGTCCGCACCTCCGTGTGCAGGTGCAGTCTGGCCGACACTTTCGCTTTCAGCCTCAACAGTTGTACGGCGGCGAGGTTATCGGGAGCATCCTCCGGCATGGGACAACCGGCAGGGCTTTTTTCGTATTCCCAGCGGAGGACGGCTTCCGGCAGGTTTTCCGGCAGACGTTCCGTTAACGGTGGCAGCAGCCTCTCCGCTTCCAACAGCAGGGAACGGCAGTCATTATACAGAGAAAGGTAGTAGTAGCATAACGCCTTGTTGTAAAGTGTCGGCAGGTCAGACTTTCCTGCCTGCGTGAAACAGGAGAAGGCAAAGGCATATTCGCCACTTACCATATAGGTAATACCTGCGGAAAAAAGTTCTTTTTTCTGGGATTCAGGCATGGTTTGTTTATTTCCATATATTCCAATCATAGATACTTAAACACTAAAAGAGATTTCAGACTGTTATGGGTGGAAACAAAAAACCGACGATATTCGGGCGCAGAGAACGCTCCCCAGTACCGTCGGACCATAAAAATATCCTGCCTTTTTTGAGACAATATGGCAGAGGATGAGTATTTATAGGAACTTTTGTCGTAAGACAAGGATAACCCCGGATAATTGATTCCGGTAATCCATTGTAAATTAAATGTTTTATTATATATTGACGCGCGATAATTGTGTGTGTGTGTGTGTGTGTGTGTGTGTGTTTACACGAATTTTCCACACTGCCAAATTATTAATACACTTTTTAAGGGAATATGTAAGGTAACTAATGCACACAAGAAAAACGTCCGCTTTATGCGAAGCTTCGCTCAAACAAATATCATTTGTTAAAATCGAGCGACATTTTACAATGTATCCATTGTCATACATATCAGTTTATTAGAGTGAATACTTCTTCAAATACAAAATTAGAAAAATGTTTTGTTCTGCAATGAAATAACCGACACTTTTTTCAGGGAAAAATAAAAATGGCTTTATTATAATTGCCTTGTACCATAGAAAACGGGCAGAGAGCATGCAGTTGCTCATCTGCCCGTCCTGTAGGGAGAACCGTTTCATGCCGCTATCGGATTCACTTTCAATGTAGTCTGAAAGATGAACGCCTCTACTTTCATGTTGATTATGAAACATTGTTGGTGTGCGTGATAAGACTTCATGCCTTATTCAAACCTAAATCCAACGGGCACAAAAACAAGTAAATAATTATTCAATGTCTTGAGATTATTAAATACCGCAAAGGCAGTAAGGAATATAGCAGATTGGATTATTCTAAAAGGCCAAATTTATATCTTCTTTTGGCGGCATATTACAAGGAACTTGCCACCCGTTCAGGGGGGCTCTTGTGGAAACGGAACTAACAAACAAGCAGTAATTTCGTTTCTTGTTCATGGTAAAGACTACGACAACAAATCCGGTAGCGGTATTTACTGTTATTTAGGTCAGCCACGGGTTTCGATACGGGTCATAATCTGTTTGGAAAGTAGCCAGTTGCCAATCGGTAACCGGCTTTTTCGTGTCATCGACTTTACGGGGGATTTGTGGATTAAGTCGCAATTTGGCGGCATCATTAAGCCATTTCATGCTGTCCTCGTAATCGCGCATACGGACAACACTGACATTATTCGGGGCAATGAGTTTCGTGAGCTCGTAGATAGCCAATCGAACCATATGCTTCTTGAGGTTGTAGTTTCGTGGATCGTGTAATGATAGGTTTAGACCGACTTGCGGCGTGTCCGCGTTCACATCCGTTTCCGGGTAAAATACCCGTCCGTCATAAACTACATATTCGTGTTCCGACAATTCGTAGGCATTGTATGATGAATCGTAATCGGCTATGGCTCCCCAACAGTCGGACACCATAGGGTCAAGATTGCAATCGAAACAGTCAAGCGTCATCAAAGTATAGAACGCCCCTTCATATTCAACGACTGACCACAGAGGATACTCGACAGGCTGCCATAACGTGACTTCCGTCTCGATCCAACCGCCGACCATCGGGATACGGATATCATCGAACTTGTACCCGTTTTCGGCAAGGCAAATATAGACAACACCGTTGTAGTTTACTTTATCACCCGGATAATAGGTGTTGAACTGGGAGTAATTTACAACTTGTCCCGCATCGACGTGGATATCGGAACACTCTTCCCAATAGATTGCCGTTGCCGGCTTGCGATAGCCGCTGACGGAGCGTATCACCTCATGGATTTGTCCCTCGAAATAGACATGCACACCCACGGGATAGGTAATTCGATGGTCGTATTCGGCGATATATTTTCCTTTTGCAAGTTCCTTTTCAATCTCGTAGTTCTCTGACAAATATTCCACAATGCTCATCTCCGCCGATTCTTCCGCCTGGATGAATCGTGCATCATTGCCCCGCGTGAGTTGTGCTAGTGCTTCCGGAGTAATTATCCCAAGATAGTCGTCATTATTGAGAAACCGTCTGTACATATCCTTGTTCCGTTATTAGTATGAAAATCCTTCCTGAATTACCGATGTGGAGACCACATACCCGTTCCCGTCGCCTCCGCTCTTGAACTTGTACCAGCTGTCGCGCAGGTAGTAACAGAGCAGGTAGTCAAGGCAGTCGGACAAGTGTCCATACCGTTCATATTTGACACCGGTTTTCGGGTCGGTGGTCTTCTGTTTGCTCTTGGTACCGTCCTCGTTACGAAGCTGGTAAATCAGATCCTGGGTAAGTTTGCGACATTTGATATCGATTTGTATCTCCCAGCCTTCATAGCCCCCGAATACCTCGTTGACGAACTCGCACCGTGTAGCCTGCGGAGGCTGCTTGCGTAACAGCTTTACCTTCGGTCGCAGGATTCCTCTGCCGAAAGTGTCCGTGATGATGGTATAGTTGTTGATGCCGTCCTCGTTGGTGGTGGAGCGTTGTAACCCGGAAGGGTCACCGGTCACATCCACTCCGCCAATATGCTTGTCCCGGTAAAGTTTTAAGCGTACTTTCCGTGCCAACGCAGGTGTGTTGTTCTCCTTTTCCTCCGGCTTGCCGAGTATCTCTTCCAGTATATAGACCTTCCTGTTTTCATAGTCTATTTGTGCGGAGAGCACCGACATTTGGGGGGCAACATTGAAGTCCCACACCGTGATGAGCGGCTTGGTCGGATCGTATGCTTTTTCTTTCAGTCCGGTAACGAGATGCCGGGAGCCGTCGAAACTGTTATAAATCGCCATATCGTTGGCTTCCACGAAATCCCAGTTGCCATAGAGCAGGCGTTCCTTTGTCGCCTGGTCCCGGATCTTGTTCAGGGCCGCCTCGTACACCTGACGGAAAGCGATATTCGGGTTGTCAAACACGGAAAAAGGTATATACGCTTCACCCTCGCGGCAGATGACCTTGTCTCCGTTTTCGTCCTGCACGAAGCGGGAACGCACCCAGTTAATCGTCGGATTGGTGGTGAGCAGCATTCTCGGGGTCTTGAATGTCTCATGGGTTCTCCAGCGGAGACGGGAGAACAGTACTTCGACGGCCCGTTCCGAGATTTCCGACACCTCATCCACCATGGCGATGGTATATTCCGAAGAGCCGAAACGCTCGAAGTTGGGGTCGCTGGGGATATCCGCCATCTCCTTCATGATGATGACCGAGTCATTCCAGAATGTGAGCGTGCCTTCGAGGTTGTTTATCTTGTAGTTTGTATCCTCTTTCAGTCCCCAGTCCTTCAGAATCGACTTGATGGTGTTCCATGTCGATTCCTTTAACGACTTGAGTGTCTTACGGGCCACCACCGCACGGATATTCTCGAACCGAATACATGAAGACACCAGCCAAACGCTGCCGATATACGATTTTCCGCCGCCGGCCGCTCCGCCTCCCAGTATCAGCTGCGGCAGGTTCTGCGACTTGCAATGCCTGCATTGAGGCCTGTACTGAGGGTTGCCTTGCTGGTCATAACCGATAAGGATTTGCTCGATCTCCCCGCCACAATGGGGACAATAGTTCGGTTGCAACAGTTTCCAGAGTTCATACTGCCGTGGGGACGGTTTGAACTCGATGCGCAGGTTTCTGGGTGGTTTGAGCCTGTTGACCGCCATTCGATTTATATAATCTGAATGGTTATGTCCCTTTCGGACTCGAGCATGGCATACAGTTTTTGGAATGTAGTACGGGATTCCAAAACTTTTCCCTTGACCGTATTCTTTCCCACGATGATACAACCGGCGGAATCTCCCTCGGTGTTGCCTGAATGGATCAGGATGCCGAGGAAATGAGGTACATCGTGCAGATATGGCATTTTTTTCTTGTACTTGGGGCTGTACTGAAGGGTAACTTTATAAGTCCCGGCAGGAATGGCGGTCTTGGAATAGACCTTTTCCTTGCAGGTACAGGAACGGCCGCGAGGAGTATCCGGACAGGTTGCCGGAAGTTCCCTCACGGCATCTTCGATGGTATTACAGAAAAATTTGCCGTCGATGGACAGGTCGCCTATGGTATAGGTCTGACCTTTGAATTTGCGGTTGAGTGTCAGCTTCATACTTCGATACTATTTGTATCGAAAGAGTAGAGACGGACGCCGGCTAATGTTTATTATATGTGTTTGTAAAAGGAGGATATTTCAGGAAATGATGTATCTTTGTGAACGGATTGACAGTATTTAATCAAGAGTTAATATGACAAAAGCGGATATCGTCAGGGAAATAGCAACGCAGACCGGTCTGGAGAAGCAGGTCGTGTTACAAGTTGTCGAAGGATTCATGGATAGCGTAAAGTCTTCCATGATAAACGGCGAGGAGGTTTATCTTCGCGGCTTCGGTTCTTTTATCATCAAACACCGTGCGGAAAAGACAGCACGCAACATAAGCAGGAATACCACGATAATAGTGCCTGCCCACAATATCCCGGCATTCAAACCGTCAAAAGCCTTTGCAGGAAGGATGAAATCAGACAAATAAGGTGATTATATGCAACAGGAGCGTTATTCAGATGCTCCTGTTACTTTATACAGGGCAACGAGGTTGGTATTGTCCGATTGGAACAGGAAACGGCCGTTGCTTAAAAGGCATTCGTGGATGGTGTTGTCATTAGGATCCGACTCCAATAAAGCCCCCGCCTTGTTTTCATCGATAAGCAGCATTTCTATGCCTTGTACGGTGGCGGCAGTTGCATCAGCAGGAATTTTCAAAAGTTCATCCATCAGATTCATGTCGTTCATAATATCTCCGTATTTGGCTTGAGTCCCGTCAAGCATTCAATGTACCAAGACCAAAAAGCGTGGGACATAACCCGTAGCACCGAGGTTCTGGTAAACCTATCCGCAAACAAGTTAAGCCCACGCAAAAGCATAGGCGAAAACTGTTTGTCCTGCGGATAAGTGAAATTTACCAGATTTCGGTGCATGACAAAAGCTAACGCTTTCCGTATTTTATTATGTCGTTCTGCCAATATGGTTTTTATGCCGCATCTGCAGAAGAACCGGCCATTATGTGATAACGACCGGACGTGTAAAGGTTATTTTTTAGACTCTTCCAAGGAAAGCTTACGAAACTCTTTCATCAGTTTTTCCAGTTCCAACGAGGTCTTACGGGCACGGGTCCCTGCGGCCTTGTTGCCTTTTTCAATCTGAAGTGCCGCATCCGTGGAGAATGTAGCATATACTTCCTGTATTTTTGAAACCAATTCTTTCATATAAATTCTATTTAAGTTATTGACCACAAAGGTAATGAAAATAATCGAGAATAAGAGCGATTTTGTCAATATTGCAAATATCACATTGGTAATCAATGACTTTTAACAGCCATTACACCGTATGATTTATCCATCAGAGAAATTGTCAAGGTGTTTACAACTTTATGGATATGTCTGGTCAGAACATTTCTTCCATCTGCCGCTTGATTTCTTCCCGCTTTGTATTCTTGTAGTAATGCTTATAGATGGTCAATGGGCTGTTACCAGCCATCTCTGCAACCACATACGGATTATTACCGGCATCTACCATCTTCGATATGAAAGAGCCACGGGCGGAATACCATGTGATGTTTTCTTTAATGCGCAGCATCTTGCATGCTTTCGTCAAGGTTTGTGAAAGGCGTGTGGAAATTTGCTTGACACGTGTAGTCTTCTTGGAAGTGGTCGTGTGTTTATGAGTAAAAACAGGAAATACATAATTTCCATAACTTTGCCCACGGTATTTATTCATGATGGCTTTTGCTTTACTGAGTAATTCCGGTTTGGCTGTTTTGGGAAACTTGATACGTTCATAGACGATGCGGTCTTCCTGGACCAAATCCCATGTCAGGTTACATACATCGACATTCGCCATACCTCCGGTATAGTAGCTGAACAGGAACAAATCAAGATGCAACTGCTCTTTTTTCGTAAACAAGGTACGGTCAACATTTGCGATTTTAGCTATGACTGTTTCCGGAACTGCTCTTGAAGTGGTTTCCGGCCAATTAATATCATCACCGAGACAGAGGAAGTTATCCATATTCACCCCGTACATCTCTTTCTTTTCTGCCTGCCTGCATACGGCACGGAGCAACCTTAGTTTGTGTGTAAGTCCGGCCTTGTTGCCATTTCTGATACCTCTTTCTTTAAGCCAAAACGCAAAGTCAAGAAGAAACTCTTCTGTAATATCCGTAAAGAAATAAGAGGAAAAGGCTTTTTCATATTTTTCCTTTGTAAACGCCTGCAGTTCACGCTTGAGATAGACATATCGTTTAGCATTGGTCGTGCTGTCGACAATCTGACCGTTCTTGATGCGTTTCTTGTTTTTGAATGTCTCTTCAAGATAATCGATCATCTGCTGGACACTCTTTACTTTGACCTCGGGTTTGGCCGCCTTGATTTCATCGAAGCAATGTGATAGCTGGACGGGCGACCAGTTCCTGCCTTCCATCTCCCAGGTATCGGCGACATGCAGATATTTGGTTCGCAAATCGAAAAGCAGTTTGTTCTTGGTAGTGGCCTCCGCACTCCCTACACGGAAACTCTGAGACTTGACATCCCAGTCTTTTAATAGCCCTGTGATGTTTATAACCTTCGGCACACGGGCGTAACCGGTCTTGAAGAAAATTATCTCCAGCTTGACCATCTTGGTGTCTTTCGGGTTCTGCTTACCCCTGATGTTAATCGTGTACATAGACTGATAACGAGTTAGTTAATGACTTATTATTAATTCGCATTAGTAGGAATCAATTGGTATTAATTAACCTACATAGAAACCTACATGAAAAGAGTAGTTTCCTTAGCGAAATAATGTTTATACGGATAAATCCGTACTTGTGTCATTTACTAACTCGTTATCAATCAACTATTTTTCCTAATCACAAAAGTTGTGTCCGAAAAAAGGGTGTGCCAAAACGTTGGCACAACCTCTTTTATATTTTACAGTTCTGCTATATTTTCTTT
>NZ_QVLZ01000054.1:0-44868 GCF_003435205.1 Bacteroides sp. AF32-8BH
TCATTAGCCTTTTTATTTTAATACACTATATAGAATCGCGGAGACGCTTACTTACTCAATATATTATTGGTTTTTACTCAATGACATTTGCAAATATAAATAATTTATTGTTTGGGGCATTACCTTTATATATTCTTATTCTTTGTATTTCACAGCTACCGAAACCCTGTAATTACCTGGAACGGGTGTATAAATGGGTTGGTGGGTAGTTCCTTTGTTTTGCAACTTCTTCTCTGCGATTAGTCTTTTAATATGGCGGTATGCAGTAATTTGTGTCATTCCGCAGAGGTACTGGAAGTCTTTTCGGGTGATAAGTTGGTTTTCTGCAAAATACTTTGTCAATTCCATATCTATCTCCACTTCAGAAAGCCCGGCAGAATGTGGCCTGTATTTCGAACGGTGGAATTCCATATCGGAAAGTTCGGCTTTCAGTTCTTTGTCTGCTTTGAATTTGATTGCTTTCAGTTTAACTTTATGCACTCGCTTATCTTTAGGATCCCGTATTTCTTCTTCGCAGGAAAGAGTTACTTGTAGATATCCCAATCCGTCGATATGCACCTTTTTCCCTTCTTTAAGGCACTGTGCCACTTCGTATTTCAGTTCTTCCAAAGTTGCTGTCACATCAGACGGGCTTAATGAACAGCGATCGTGAATCCGGTAAACCAGTTTTTTCGTATTTACTGTTCATAACTAATCGGACGCGCATGATATCTTACCTTGTTTTTCTTCTCCTTCGGCATCGGAGTCTTATATAGTTCAAATTGTACTGCCATAGTCTTTCTTTTTTCTTTAGATGTTTGTAGATTATCTTCTTGATGTTTCTTAATTTTCTTCTTGATATCTGTTATTTATCATCGTTGTGATAAGTACTTATCATTAGCATGATATATGCATATCATTACTGTGATAAGATATTATCATTATTGTGATAAACTATAAATGTCCGCACCAAAGATAAGGTTTAATTAGGAGATAAACAAGAAACAATAAGGTAAAACGCCAAGTTCATTTTTATAAAAATGAAGGGATTAAAAAGTTGTAAATCCCATATTCCGGATATTATATTCGCATCCATTAAATACTAAAACGAAATTCTATGGACAAGAAAAGTGTGCTGCTTTCATTATGGCAGAAGTTTGTAAACCGCTTTTATAAAAGCGGAGAGTGTGAAGGATTAATGGAAGACGCTTCAAAGCCTTCGGTTAGTTGTTATGAAGAGCTTAAAGAGAGAAAGGAGATAAAAGAGAGGGATTTGCTTTCTAAAACGAAACAGTTGACTGAAAGTGTAGACCTTTTCTTGAAATCTCATTATGATTTTCGTTATAATGTTCTGACGGAAGAAACTGAATTTCGTTTGTTGGAACGGATGAACGAGGGATTTCAGCCTGTCAATCAACGTGTGTTGAATACTATCTGTCTGGAAGCGCATGAGGCCGGTATTGGGTGTTGGGATCGTGATTTGTCGCGGTGTATTTATTCCACCCGCATAGCAGAATATCATCCTTTCAGGCTGTATCTGGATGAATTGCCGGAATGGGATGGCATAGACCGTGTGTCCGCATTGGCTCGACGGGTTTCGGAAAGCCCGTTGTGGGAAAAAGGATTTCGCATTTGGATGTTGGGGATGACGGCACAATGGATGGGGGTAATGGGAGATCATGCGAATAGTGTAGCTCCCTTGCTCATTAGTACAGAACAGGGATATTTTAAATCTACTTTTTGTAAGTCTTTACTCCCTCCTGTACTTCGCCGTTATTATATGGATAAGGTAGATTTAACAAGTCAGGGGAATGTGGAACGTAGACTGGCGGAGATGGGACTTCTCAATTTGGATGAATTTGACAAGTTTTCTCCTGCAAAAATGCCTTTGTTGAAGAATCTGATGCAAATGGCTTCATTGAGTTTGTGCAAAGCTTATCAGAAGAACTATCGTGCCTTACCGCGAATAGCTTCTTTTATCGGCACGTCTAACAGGAAAGATTTGCTCACTGATCCAACTGGTAGCCGCAGGTTTATTTGTGTGGAAGTAGAGCATCCTATTGATTGTGAAGCGATTGAACATGAACAACTTTATGCGCAGTTGAAAGTGGCAATTCTGTCCGGTCAACGTTATTGGTTTACGAAAGAAGAAGAACAGGAATTGCAAAAAAGCAATCTGGCGTTTTACCGTCAAGGGCCAGTGGAAGATGTGTTGCGTGCTTGTTATCGGTCGGCGGAAAGAAGAGAGGAGTGTGATCTTCTTTCTGCGGCTGATATATTTCAATGTTTAAAAAGGAGGAATCCTGCAGCTATGCGTGGTGCAAATCCGGCAAGTTTGGCGCAAATATTGGTAGCGGTGGGGATAGAACGTAAGCATACTAAGTTTGGAAATGTGTATCGGGTGGTAAAAATTGGGTAAGAGAGAACCGGTTTGGGTGATGACTTGAGTGACGGCTTGGGTGAAGGGGGAGACCTTCACCCGCTTTAGCCTATGGATAGGGCTCTGTAGCGAAAAGGTGAAGGGCTTATAAAAATTACTTGGAATGTGAGAGTGTCACTCGAAAATAATGTTTATCTTTGAATAATTATTAAATGAAGAATAACTATGGATAGTGTGATACGCAAATTTCCTATTGGTATACAGAATTTCGAGAGTTTGATAAACGACGGTTATGTATATGTAGACAAGACAGCGTTGGTGTATAGGATGGCGACTACCGGTCGTTATTATTTCCTTAGTCGTCCCCGCCGTTTCGGGAAGAGTCTGCTGTTATCTACCATTGAAGCTTATTTGAGCGGAAAAAAAGAACTCTTCAAAGGGCTTGCCATTGAGAAGCTGGAACAGAAATGGGAAGAACATCCTATCCTGCATCTGGATCTGAATACGGAGAACTACAAAGAACCGGATAGCTTGCGAAGACGGCTGGACAGTACTCTTTCTTATTGGGAGCAACTTTATGGTACAAGGGCGGTGGAGATCTCTTTGCCGTTGCGCTTTGAAGGGATTGTAAGACGTGCTTGCGAGAAAACAGGGCATCGTGTGGTTATCTTGGTGGACGAATACGATAAGCCTATGTTGCAGGCTATTGGTAACGAGACATTACAGGCGGAATATCGTAATCTGTTGAAAGCTTTTTATTCCGTACTCAAGTCGCAGGATAGATATATAAAGCTGGCTTTCCTAACCGGTGTGACGAAATTCGGCAAGGTGAGCGTGTTCAGTGATTTGAACAATCTGAATGATATATCGATGGACTATCGTTACATGGATATTTGCGGCATTACGGATAAGGAACTTCATGAAAACTTTGATGGCGATGTGGCATTATTGGGTGAAAGGAACGGCTTGACGAAAGAGGAATGTTACGTCAAGTTGAAAGAACAGTATGACGGTTATCATTTCGATTATGATACCGTAGGACTTTACAATCCATTCAGTATCTTTAATACGTTGTCTAAGCTGAAGTTCTCTGATTATTGGTTTGAGACAGGTACTCCGTCTTTCTTGGTTTATCTGCTGAAACATTCTAACTATAGGTTGGATAGGATTACCGAGGAGCAGGTTTCGGGTGATTTACTGAATAGTATAGACTCTATGTCGCGCAATCCCATTCCTGTTATTTACCAAAGCGGATATTTGACAATAAAAGGATATGATAAAGAGTTTGGTATTTATCGATTAGGCTTTCCAAATAAGGAAGTTGAGAATGGTTTTATTAAGTATCTGTTACCTTTTTATACGCCTGTGACAGAACAGGAATCCAGTTTTATTATTACCAGCTTTGTTATGGATATACGTCAAGGTAATGTGGATAGTTTCATGCAGCGTCTGCAATCCATGTTTGCCGATACCGACTATAAGATAGTGGGGAAGATGGAGCTTTATTTTCAGAATGCGATGTACTTGGTATTTAAGATGATGGGATTTTATACCGATGTGGAACGTACTACCAGCAATGGTCGTATCGATGTTGTGCTGCAAGCCAAAGACTATATCTATGTGATGGAACTGAAATTGGATGGTAGCGCTGACGAGGCTTTACGTCAAATAGAGGAAAAAGGGTATGCTTTGCCTTTCGCCAAGGATTCTCGTAAATTATATAAGATCGGTGTGAACTTTTCTTCCGAGATACGTGGAATTGTGGAATGGAAAATAGTGGAAGATAATTCTTAAGATGCCAAGTGCTATTGATTTCGAATAGCCGCATACACTAATCTTTGACAGTTTAGGTATGCGGCTTACTTATATGTTGGGGATGTGTCTTAGTTTTGACACATCCCCTTTAATTTATAGCGTATGAGCAACTGTTTGTGAAGGAAGATTCAGATATGATTTATTTTTGCCCCTCTTTGAATGATTATCGGACTTTTTATAAAGCCGTATATTAAAGATTTGGAACTTTTTGAATGATTAGAGTACCCGTTTCTCTATTATTTTTAAGAACTTTGCCATTGTGAATTAGTTCGATGACTTACGTTGGCTATAAATTTAAAGTTAATAATAAAAAAAGAATAGACATGAATTACACAAAAATGAAATTTGGTTTAAAGAAAGGGATAGTGGGTGTATGCATCTTGGGAGCAATACTATTGTTTACTACTCCGCTTTCGGCACAAACGAATGGTAAATCCGGTAAAGGACTGTACGAACTGTTTAGTACTAAACTGCCGGATGGGGCACAATGGGTAAAAGATAATAAGTATGTTCGGAAAGGAGGGTACTCAAAAAAGACAGAAAACTATATATATGTAGGAGCTGCTAAAAGTCCCGCAGAAATGACAGATTTATCCATCCCTATCCGAGAAAACCCGGGACCGGGTGAATATCGTTATATTACTTTTGCCTGGGTGAAATGGGGGGGAGAACAGATTGGAATGAAATTTCATGTTTCCGAAAAGTCAGCTAGTCAAAAAGGAAAGAAATATGATTTTACTTATATCGCTGGAGAACCAAAAGATTTGATAAACCAGTTGAAAGGTCTGGATCTTGGTGACAAGCCTGGACACTGGATGGTGATGACACGCGACCTTTGGAAGGATTTCGGTAATATTACGTTAACCGGAATGTCATTTATTTGTCCTGAAAGGCGTGATGCTGGTTTTGATGAAATCTTTTTGGCAAAAACACAGGATGATATAAAAAATGCTCCGAAAGTACTTCCGAGTGAGGTTGCTACTGTTGTTCCGGCAGTGGAGGAAGATGATGAGTTGATGTATGATGAGGCTGTATCAGATAGTATTGCTGCTGATCAGGGGGTGCACATCGATTGGGGAGCACAGATTAAGGCAGGTGGTACAATGATGTATCCATTGTATTTGTTGGGATTGATAGCTCTTGTAATTGCAATTCAGAGACTGATAACTTCGCGTCAAGGTCGCCTGGCTCCGAAACCTTTGTGCAAAAGTGTCAATGAATGTTTGGCAAATGGGGATTTGAAAGGAGCATTGGCTGCTTGTGACAAGTATCCTTCTACGCTAGCGAACTCACTGCGTTTTATTTTTGAGCATGTAAAAGCCGGGCGTGAGGCTGTAAGCCAGACGGCAGGTGACATGGCTGCACGTGATATTCGTACACATTTGGCACGTATATATCCTCTTTCTGTTATCGCTTCATTGGCTCCGTTAATTGGTTTGTTAGGTACTGTTGTCGGTATGATAGAAGCATTCGGCCTGGTTGCTTTATATGGGGATGAAGGTGGTGCCTCTATTTTGTCTGATTCTATCTCCAAAGCATTGATAACAACTGCTGCCGGTTTGATTATAGCTGCTCCTGCCATTGCTTTATACTTTATTATCAAGAATCGTATCATGCGTATGGCTTCACTGGTAGAGGTAAAAGTGGAAGAAGTGATTACCAAATTGTATCTGGACAACAAGGAGGAAAAGAATGAGACTGAATTATGATGACGATGATAAGGTAGAAGTGCAAATGTCTCCTTTGATAGACTGTGTGTTCTTGCTGCTCATTTTCTTTTTAGTAACTACGATGATGAAAAAATGGGAAATGCAGATTCCGTTAACGCTTCCTACAATGACTTCAAGCCTTTCCACTACACGGGCAGGCGAGGAAGCGGTGATTATCGCAGTAGACGAAAAGAAGAATGTGTATCAGGTAGTAGGGCATGATGCCTATTCGGGGGAAAGTACTTACTTGCCTGTAAAAGATTTAAGTGCTTTTCTTTCTGAATTACGCAATAGTCGGGGAGTGGAAACAAATATCGATGTGACGGCCTATCGCACTGTACCGGTAAGCACAGTAATAGAGATATTCGACCAATGTCAAATACAGGGGTTTACACATACACGTGTACGCCTTGGAAGCAAACCTTATTAAGCCTATGAGACTATCATTATTTAATAACGAGGACGAACCGGAAGTTTCTATGTCTCCTTTGATTGATTGTGTGTTCTTATTGCTTATTTTCTTTCTGGTATCTACCATGACGAAAGTGAAAAATAGGGATATTCCCGTTGATCTGCCAACTTCACAATCGGCTGTTAAATTGAAGCCGGATGATAAGCAGGCTATTGTAGGATTGGATGCCGATGGTAATTTTTATTGGGATGGGCAACCTTGTTCTACCAATTTTATGATGGAACAGTTACGGCAGACATGTATCACTGACCCGGGAAAGCGTATTCGCATTGATATGGACAGGCATACTCCGTTCGGACGTTTTGTAGAAGTGATGGATGCTTGCCAGTTTTATAACTTAACTAATATAGGAATCAGGACGTATGACGAAAACTACAACAGGGAGTAGCCGTCTGACGGTTATCCTATCATGGATGATAGCATTGATTTGTTTTGTGGGCGGAGCACTCTATATTTGGAAGATGCCGTCTCCGGATCAGGAGGTGATAGCTTTGCAAATGAAACAGCAGAAAAATCAAAAGTCCAGAAAGAGTTTGACGGAAAAGGTAAAACAGGAACAGGCACAACGGGCATTACCTGCTAATTATGCCAGGCAGCTGGTGGAGCAGTCAGAGGTCTTGGTTAAAAAGAATCTGGAAGAGCAGGTGAAGAAGTTTCAAACGATGGCTGAAACAATGAGACGGCGTAAAGACGATATGTTGGCGAAAGTGGAGAAAAGAAAACTGCCGTGGGGAGCACCTGCTGATGCGAATGATACATCGAAAGCACGGGCTATTCCTCAAGCAGGAAATCCGTCAGCCAATGCTTCTGTAGAAGAACTTTATGCTGTATTACGTGACTATGAGGCTGAAATTCAACAAAGTCATTTGGCCGTGAGTGCTGCTAAACAGTCTTTATCCAAGGGACAGTCGTTTCCTGAAGTGTATAGTTCTTTGAAAGCGGGTAATTCACGTATGCCGGGTTTTGATGAATTGATAAGGATGCAGTCAAGGGATGGTGAGTGGGCAACTTCAGCAGGTAGTAATGCCAGTGGAGGATTAGAGATAAAGAGTACTGCTGATTTGAATAATTATCGTGGGTTGCTCGGACAAGCTACTCGTCAGGCAGGGTTGGCGCAATCTCGTTTGGAAGGTCTGTTCGGGGCAGTTCGTCAGGCAGGTAATCCTGGAAACGGAATGGGACAAGGTACTGGCAGTCCGGGGAATGGAGGTCCCGGAGGCAATGGTAGCGGTAATGGGAACGGAACTGGCATGGGGATGGGAGGCAGTGGAGAGGTTTCTGCTTCCGGAGACGGAAAGGGAACATTCAGTGCTTATTCAGGATCGAAGTTGAGCAAGGAAATGGTGAAAGCACAAGCGTTGCCCGGACGGCGTTTCTCTAAAGATGCAGAACGTAAGGGATGGCTCTATATCAATACATGGTATATGATTGGACCGTGGGAGAGCTTCGGTCGGGAGGATTTTTCCATCGTTCATCCACCAGAAGTTTCTATTGACTTTGATGCTGTATATACTGATGGACAGATAGGAACAGGAATTGCGGAAACGGATTCCGATCCGCTAAAAGTTATCGGAGACGAGGTACAGCTTGACGGGACGCTACGTTGGAAGTTTATGCAGAGTGAATCGATGCACAATGTCCCACCTGTGACTACCGGTCATTCAACTTACTATGCTTATACCGAGCTTTATTTTGATGAGGCTACGACGATGCTGGTAGCTATCGGTACGGATGACAGCGGGCGTGTATGGATTAACGGCAAGGATGTATGGCGTGACTATGGAACCAGTTGGTATAATATTGATGAACATATCGCTCCTTTTCAGTTTCGACAGGGGTGGAATAAGGTTTTGGTTCGGCTGGAGAATGGAGGTGGCGGGCCGTGTGGGTTTAGTTTTTTGATTATTCCCCAAAGTAAATAGATAGATGTGTGTTTAGTTTTAATAGAAAGATTGTTTAAGGATTAATTATTGGTAGAAGTTATGTGAAGGCTTTATGTGCCTTCCATAACTTTCTTTTTATGTGCATTGAATGATTTTTGTACGGTTTTGATTCATTTTAGGACGTTTCTGTCCTAAAAAGGGTGCATCTTTGCATTGTAATAATAACCACGAAAAACTGTATAATTAATGAACTTTAGAAGAATTTCTTTTTGGGTATTAAGCTGTGTTTTCAGTATTAGCATGGCAGGATGTAAATTAGGTAAGAGTAACAATCAGAATGAAGCAATTACCGATAGTGTATGGACAAAGTCAAAGGTTATTGAGACTATTAAGAAAGTAAATGACTATTGGCAGGCGGAGAATCCGGAACCGGCATTTGCCTTTTGGCATCCGGCTGCTTATCATACCGGAAATATTGCAGCTTATGAAGTAACCGGTAATGAGACTTACAAGAAGTATTCGGAAGCATGGGCTGAAAAGAATCAATGGAAAGGAGCTACTTCTGATGATAAATCCAAGTGGAAATATAATTATGGTGAAACGATGGAACATGTTCTCTTTGGAGATTGGCAGATTTGTTTCCAGACTTATATTGACTTGTATAACATGGACCGTGAGCCGGCAGAGTATAAAATAGCCCGTGCCAAGGAAGTGATGGAATATGAAATGTCAACTCCCAACAATGATTATTGGTGGTGGGCAGACGGATTGTATATGGTAATGCCGGTGATGACCAAACTTTATAAGGTTACAGATAATCAGCAATATTTGGATAAACTCTATGAGTACTTTACTTATGCTAAAAATCTCATGTATGATGAGGAAAGTGCCCTGTTTTATCGCGATGGAAAATACATCTACCCGAAACATAAGACAAATCAAGGATTGAAAGACTTTTGGTCTAGGGGTAATGGTTGGGTGTTTGCAGGTTTGGCTAAAGTTTTGCAGGACCTACCCGAAAATGATGCACATCGTGCTGAATATATTACCATATACCAGGCTATGGCTAAATCATTGGCTGCTGCACAACAGGAAGAAGGATACTGGACCCGTAGTTTGTTGGATCCGGTGCAGGCTCCGGGACGTGAAACAAGTGGGACAGCTTTCTTTACCTATGGGTATCTTTGGGGTGTGAATAATGGATTTTTGGATAAATCAACTTATGAACCTGTTATAAAACAAGGTTGGAAATACTTGACTGAAATAGCCTTGCAACCCAATGGAAAGATAGGCTATGTACAACCAATCGGTGAAAGAGCAGACCAACATAAGAATGTAGGACCGGAGACGACTGCGGACTTTGGGGTAGGAGCTTTCCTGTTGGCGGGTTCTGAAATGGTGAAATATCTGAATAATTAAAATTGTTTTTTATATTTGAATGTAATGATGAAAAATAAAAATATCCTGGTCTTCATTTTATTGTGTGTGTTCAGTACAGTAACTTATGCTAAAAAGGGGAAGGTAGAAAAGGAAATCAGTGACCGTGAATATTGGGCACAGATGGCATATAAGATTGCTGCTCCTGTATTGAGTAATATGAGCAAAGGGGAGTTGAAGAAAAATATGCAGGTAGAGATCAGCCCAACATGGGATGGACGCAGTAAGGATGTGACGTACATGGAATGTTTCGGACGCTTGATGTCCGGTATTGCTCCTTGGCTTTCTTTGCCGGACGATGATACGGAAGAAGGTAAAATGCGCAGGCAATTGCGTGAATGGGCTTTGAAGAGCTATGCACATGCTGTTAATCCGGATAGCCCTGATTATCTCTTATGGAGAAATGAAGGACAGCCTTTGGTAGATGCGGCTTATATTGCCAGTAGCTTTCTTCGTGCTAAAAAGCAGCTTTGGGAACCATTGGATGATGTGACAAAACAACGTTATATTAAAGAATTTCAGTTATTGCGTCGGATTGATCCGCCATACACAAATTGGTTATTGTTTTCGGCTATGATTGAATCTTTTTTGATGGAAGCTGATGCACAATACGATTTGTTCCGTATTCATACAGCTGTTCGAAAAGCAGAAGAGTGGTATGTAGGTGATGGCTGGTATTCGGATGGAGAAACTTTTGCATTCGATTACTATAATAGTTATGTGATTCAACCTATGTTTGTACAAGTAATGCAGACTGTCAACGATCATAAAGTAATATTGCATGACCGTAGTTTGGAGATGCAAAAGAAAACGGAAGATTTGGCTAAGAAACGCATGCAGCGTTTCGGAATGATTTTGGAACGTTTTATATCTCCTGAAGCATCTTTTCCGGTATTCGGTCGTTCTATGACTTATCGTTTGGGAGTTTTTCAGCCATTGTCAATGCTTTGTTGGAAAGATATGTTGCCCAAAGAACTTCCGGAAGGTCAGGTACGTAATGCATTAACTTGCGTCATGAAACGTTTGTTTGCTGTTGATGGTAATTTCAATGAGAAAGGATTTTTGCAATTAGGCTTTGCGGGGCATCAGACCGGTTTGGCGGACTGGTATAGTAATAATGGAAGTATGTATATTACATCAGAGGTATTCCTGCCGTTAGGACTTCCCGCCAGTCATTCATTTTGGACAGCAAAACCTCAAGACTGGACTTCCAAAAAGGCATGGAGTGGACATGAATTTCCCAAAGATCATGCAATACATTATTAAATGAAGAAAATTTTATTTACTATAGGGCTGTTGGCTGTCTCTTTTGCAACTCTTTGGGGGCAATTCAAATATGTGAAAGTGGATGCACCATTTTCAATGGAGCCCATAAAAGAGTTTATGTATCCTGATCAAGATTTCTCCATTGTAAATTATGGTGCTGTAAAAGGAGGAAGGGCGGATGTTTCTGATGCAATTGCGGGTGCTATAGCTGCTTGTAATCAGGCAGGAGGCGGGAGAGTAGTTATACCTGAAGGAGAATGGTTGACCGGACCAATCCATCTCAAGAGTAATGTAAACTTGTATTTGGCTGAAGGGGCGGTACTACGTTTTACGGATAATCCTTCTCATTATTTGCCAGCCGTAATGACGTCTTGGGAGGGGATGGAATGTTATAACTATTCACCTTTGATTTATGCTTTTGAGTGCAAGAATGTGGCTATTACAGGAACAGGTATGTTAAGTCCGAAGATGGATTGTTGGAAGAAGTGGTTTGCCCGTCCTAAGGCTCACATGGATGCCCTTAGAAAGTTGTATACGATGGCGTCCAAAGATGTACCTGTTGAAAAACGACAGATGGCGGTAGGTGAGAATCATCTTCGTCCACATCTGATACATTTTAATCGTTGTGAGAATGTGCTGCTTGATAGCTTTAAGATTCGTGAAAGCCCCTTTTGGACGATTCATATGTATATGTGCAATGGCGGGATAGTACGTCATCTGGATGTTAAAGCGCATGGGCACAATAACGACGGCATTGATTTGGAGATGACTCGTAATTTTCTAGTGGAGGATTGTACCTTTGACCAAGGTGATGATGCGGTGGTGATTAAGGCTGGTCGTAATCGTGACGCCTGGAGATTGAACACTCCGACTGAAAATATTGTAATTCGTAATTGTAATATTCTGGAAGGACATACTTTATTAGGGATTGGCAGTGAGATTTCAGGTGGTATTCGCAATGTGTATATGCATGATTGTAAGGTACCACAATCTGTACGACGACTTTTCTTTGTGAAGACAAATCATAGGCGAGGAGCGTTTGTTGAAAATATTCACATGGAAAATATAAGAACAGGGCATGTGCAACGTGTATTGGAAATAGATACAGATGTACTCTATCAGTGGAGGGAGCTTGTTCCTACTTATGAAGAACGTATTACTCGTATTGATGGCATTTATTTGAAAAATGTGATTTGTGAGTCTGCTGATGCGATATATGAGCTAAAGGGAGATGCAAAATTGCCTGTCAGAAATGTGGTTATAAAAGACGTACATGTGGATAAGGTGAACGATTTTGTGAAAAAAGTCCATAACGTTAAGAACGTAAAGGAGGATAATGTGACATACGGTTCATTGAGGGAATGAATGGCTATTGTATTATGATGACAGATTTAAAAAATTACACTAACTAACCTTTATTATATATGTTGGTCCCGTCGATATTGTAAAATGTATTGGCGGGATTTTTTATAATGAATAAAAAACACTGCAAAAAAGCAATATTTAGGCTATGTTGAATGAATATTGTCCTGTTTTGACTGATTTGAGAACCTTTGTGTAAGAAGAATACCCCATCTTTGCATCAGATTTAGTTTTCAATAGGTAATAGTTTTAGTTTTTAGGGTAATTGAATGAGATTGGTTTTCAAATTCGCTGTCGGTCTTAATGGGAACATTAGCCGATGGTGAATTTATAAAAGAGATGAATGTATCATGAAAACAATAAATTAGAAAATGAAGAAACCTTTATTGTATTTGCTTATTTTATTAGTGACTGTTTTCAGCACTTCCTGTTCCCAATCTTCAAAGGAGACATTTGAAATAGGGGACAAGACATTTTTACTTAACGGAAAACCGTTTGTGGTAAAAGCAGCCGAAATTCATTATCCCCGTATACCAAAAGAGTATTGGGAGCATCGTATCAAAATGTGTAAGGCATTAGGTATGAATACCATTTGTCTTTATGTCTTTTGGAATTTCCATGAGCCGGAAGAAGGAAAATATGACTTTACCGGTCAGAAAGATATTGCGGCTTTCTGTCGATTGGCACAGGAAAACGGAATGTATGTGATCGTTCGTCCCGGACCGTATGTTTGTGCAGAGTGGGAAATGGGTGGATTGCCTTGGTGGTTATTAAAGAAGAAGGATATCAAACTTCGTGAACAGGATCCGTATTATATGGAACGGGTGAAACTATTTATGAACGAAGTGGGCAAACAGCTTACCGATCTTCAGATTAGTAAAGGTGGCAATATCATTATGGTACAGGTTGAGAATGAATATGGATCATTCGGAATAGACAAACCATACATTGCCGAAATACGTGATATTGTAAAGCAAGCAGGTTTCACAGGAGTTCCTTTATTCCAATGTGACTGGAATTCGAACTTTGAGAATAATGCATTGGATGATTTGCTTTGGACAATCAACTTTGGTACAGGGGCTAATATTGACGATCAATTTAAGCGTTTGCAAGAACTTCGTCCTGATATTCCGTTGATGTGTAGTGAGTTTTGGTCTGGATGGTTCGATCATTGGGGAGCGAAGCATGAGACACGTAGTGCGGAGGATTTGGTAAAAGGAATGAAAGAAATGCTTGACCGGAATATTTCATTTAGTTTGTATATGACTCATGGAGGTACTAGTTTCGGACATTGGGGAGGAGCAAATTTTCCTAATTTCTCTCCGACGTGTACGTCTTATGATTATGATGCTCCCATCAATGAATCAGGGAAAGTTACTCCTAAATATTTTGAAGTACGCAATTTGTTAAGTAACTATTTACCCGAAGGTGAGTCATTGCCGGAAGTTCCGGATTCTATTCCGACTATTGCCATTCCGTCATTCAAGTTGAATGAAGTGGCGATACTGTTTGATAATCTGCCGGAGCCAAAGATTAGTGAAAACATTCAGTCAATGGAGGCGTTCGATCAGGGATGGGGAAGTATTTTGTACCGGACTACACTGCCGGCATCTAAAGAAGAACAGACTCTGACAATCACAGAGGCTCATGACTGGGCACAGGTTTTCTTGGATGGTAAGAAATTAGCTACATTAAGTCGTTTAAAAGGTGAAGGTACGGTTATTCTTCCTCCAATGAAAGAAGGGGCCCAGCTGGATATTTTGGTAGAAGCAATGGGACGTATGAATTTTGGTAAAGGCATTTATGATTGGAAGGGTATCACTGAAAAAGTGGAAGTCCAGTCGAATAATGGTGTTATTACTTCATTGAAGAACTGGAAAGTTTATAATATTCCGGTTGATTATGCTTTTGCGCAAAATAAGAAATTTGTAAAACAGGATAATCCCCAGAAATATCCTGCCTACTATCGGGGAACCTTTACGTTGGACAAAACAGGTGATACATTCTTGAATATGACTAACTGGAGTAAAGGTATGGTTTGGGTGAACGGTTATGCTATTGGACGTTACTGGGAAATTGGGCCACAACAAACCTTATATGTGCCGGGATGTTGGTTGAAGAAAGGAGAGAATGAAGTGATTATATTGGATATGGCTGGTTCTGTACAGCCACAGACAGAAGGATTACAACAACCTATTCTTGATAACCTGCGTGTACACGGTGCTGCTTATGCACATCGTAAGGTTGGTGAGAATTTGGATTTAACAGGAGAAAAACCTGTTTATGAAGGAACTTTCAAATCCGGTAATGGTTGGCAACATGTGAAATTCGGAAAGGAAGTGGAAACTCGTTTCTTTTGTCTTGAAGCATTGAATGCTTATGATGGAAAAGACTTTGCAGCTATTGCAGAATTAGAATTGTTAGGAGCCGATGGTAAACCTTTGTCACGCCAGCATTGGAAGGTTATTTATGCAGATAGTGAAGAAACAGAAGAGGCAAATAACATTGCAACGAATGTATTTGACTTACAGGAATCTACTTTCTGGCATACTAGCTACTCTTCAGCTGCTAAACATAAATTTCCACATCAGATTGTGATTAATCTTGGTGAGGATAAGATAGTCACGGGATTTTCTTATTTGCCAAGAGCGGAAGCCGACAAGACGGGAATGATAAAGGATTATCGGGTATATTTGAAGATGACGCCTTTTAAACTTTAAGAAAGGGTAATTATATGTTTGTGATACGTACTTGAGATATTTAAGTCAAAGGTTAATTATTAAGTTTGTTCATTAAGTTATAGGAAAGTAAAAGAATAACTTCCACGTGAGTGAAGGTTTTCTTTTACTTTCCCTTTTTTTATAATAGTTGAAATCATAAAGTAGCTTACTTTTGTTCTTTCTCTTATATTATATAATCTAAAATAACTAGTGATGCAAAAAATGAATAAAAATGGATTTAACCAATGTGCCAGAGTGTACATTGAGCGTTTGCGAAAAGAAGGGCGATATTCTACCGCTCATGTTTATAAGAATGCTCTTTTTTCTTTTAGTAAGTTTTGTGGAACACAGAACATATCGTTCAGGCAAGTCACGCGGGAATGTTTACGTTGCTATGGACAGCATCTTTGCGAGTCCGGATTAAAGCTCAATACGGTTTCTACTTATATGCGTATGCTGCGTAGTATTTACAATCGAGGAGTAGAAGCGGGAAGTGCCCCTTATGTTCCCCGGTTGTTTCATGATGTCTATACAGGCGTGGATATCCGGCAAAAGAAAGCATTGCCTGTGACCGAATTGCACAAACTACTGTATGAGGACCCGAAATCCGAACGTTTGCGTCGTACGCAGACGATTGCAGCTCTGATGTTTCAGTTCTGTGGAATGTCATTCGCGGATTTGGCGCATTTGGAGAAATCGGCTTTAGACCAGAATGTGCTTCAATATAACCGTATCAAGACTAAAACACCTATGAGCCTGGAAATTCTGGAAAGTGCAAAAGAGATGATGAATCAGCTTCGAAGCAATAAACCCGCTCTTCCTGACTGTCCCGACTATTTATTCGATATTCTGCATGGTGATAAGAAGCGGAAAGATGAAAAAGCATATAAAGAATATCAGTCTGCTCTTCGTCGTTTTAATAATTCTTTGAAGGATTTGGCGAGAGTGTTGCGCCTGAACTCACCCGTCACTTCATATACCTTCCGACATTCTTGGGCCACTACTGCCAAGTATCGCGGAGTTCCGATTGAAATGATTAGTGAATCACTGGGACACAAATCTATTAAAACCACACAAATATATCTGAAAGGCTTTGGATTAAGAGAACGCACAGAAGTGAATAGAAAGAATTTATCTTACGTTAGAAATTACAATGTAAGTAGGTGATAGATGGACAAAGCTTTAATAATCAGTATTTAAATGTATCCGTTACTTCTTAGGTAACGGAATCAAATATGACGCAAAGATAGACAAAAATATAAATAGCAAACAAATATTCTCCCATTTTTTTTCGTTTTATCTGATGCATACGGCAAAAAAAAATCCGAACATGAAATAATCATATCTTCATGCCCTATGATTTATATGTCCTGTTTTAAAAAGAATTTTCCCCTTCGCTAAAGGCAAAAACTCTTCTACCACTGTAATTGTCGATGTTTTTCTCTGTTCTCATTCCGATTGGTCTTGATTGTGTGTTTTCCGTTACCTAAGAAGTAACAGAATTATATAAGGTAAAAATAGTGGATTAATCAAAAAAGTTTTGAGAATATCTCTATTTAAAAGTATAACATACAAATAAAGATGAAACAAACTAAAGCGGCTTTTAGGAATAAGCCATTTATTTCGTTAAAAGGTAGTATTCTATTTCTGATACTCATTCCGATGAGCGGTCTGGTTCATGCGCAATATTCCATGGGAACAACGGGACAGTTGATGATTCCTACCGCTGAAATGCAGGAGACCGGTACATTTATGGGAGGAGTCAATTTCTTACCCGAGCAAGTTACTCCATCGGTTTTCAGTTTTCCTACCATGAACTATTTTGTAGATATGACTCTTTTCTCTTTTATCGAATTCACTTACCGGATGACATTACTCAAAATGACAACCGGTACAGGCAGAACGGGTTATCATAATCAGGACCGTTCTAATACGATTCGTATTCGTCCGCTAAAAGAAAGTCGCTATTTCCCAGCTGTTGTGATTGGTGGAGATGATCTTTTGACGGAGAAGAAGACTCCGTATTGGGGAGCTTATTATGGTGTGTTGACAAAGACTATCGGATTTCGTTCGGGAGACCAATTGGCTGTAACGGCCGGATGGTATATTCATCAAGGTGATTGTCGTGTATTTAATAAAGGACCTTTCGGAGGTGTCCGCTATACGCCTTCTTTTTGCAAAGAATTGAAGTTGATGGTGGAATATGATACGCGTGGATGGAATATGGGTGCTGCCATGCGCTTTTGGAAGCATTTGTCCGTCAATGTGTTTACTCGCGAATTTACATGTGTTTCCGCCGGTCTGCGGTATGAATGTACATTAATGCATTAAAAGAAGATGAAAAGGATTGTTAGTGCGACCGCTGTTTTTCTCTGTGGTATTTCTTTGTTACAGGCACAGCCAGTTCGTGTGAGTGAGACACTGAAAGAGTTGGATATGGAGAATATTTCAGTTGTGGAGAAAAGGGACACGATAACTGCGGCTTTTGAGACCTCTGCTTATAGGGGTATTTATAATGGAATCGGTATTGCCATACGTCATTTGGTCGCTATACCGGAAATACCGACTTTGCAGCTACTTATATTAGATAATGCCTTACCACAATTATGCATAACCATCCCTGCAGAATTGATTCAAAAATATCAAGCCGGTGAATGTGCGTTGGATGAAGTGTATCGCAAGATGGGGATGACTACTTCTACCGAAACTGCTGTACGGCAGCTGAAAGGCGTAAAACGAAAAGAAAGTTCTTTCGGTAAGGTCGATTTGGTGGTATATCCCAACGTGATGTTAGTCAATAATGTAACTTATAAGTTGTATAAAGCGGCTCTCGAGTTGCAACCTGCCCTGGAAATGCAATTATGGAAAGGAGCTTCGCTACGGATGCAGGTTTCTTTGCCTATTGTAAGTAATGAAGATGGTAAGTGGAACTGCGTTCGCTTGGGATTCATGGCTTTGCGTCAGGATTTTCGCTTGGCTAACCATTGGAAAGGATACCTCACTGGCGGTAGTTTCTCTAATGACCGTCAGGGACTTGCTGCAGGAATCGGCTATTTTTCAGCAAACGGCAGGTGGACGGTAGAAGGTGGAGGAGGAATTACCGGTTCTTCCCATTTCTATGGCAGTGACTGGAAAATGAGTAAGTGGAAAAGAGTCAATGGACAGATTAGCGTAGGATATTATGTGCCGGAAGTGAATACCTTGGTGAAAGTAGAAGGGGCCCGCTTTATTTATGGAGATTATGGAGTACGCGGAACTCTTTCACGCTATTTCGGCGAATATATTGTAGGTATATATGGTATGTACACAGATGGAGCAACGAATGCAGGGTTTAATTTCTCTATTCCATTACCGGGAAAGAAACGCAGGCGACATTTGCTACGGGTGATGCTTCCCGAATATTTTGCTTTTCAGTATGATATGCGTAGCGGGAATGAATACGCCCATCGTTCATTGGGCGAAAGTTATAGTGTTGAACCTAAGTCGGCAGAGAATTCACACTTCTGGCAGCCGGATTATATTCGATATTATTTGATTAGAACGAGTGAGAAGTGAAACATGATTGATATTTAAACTAGTATTTTTAACAAATTTGAACATTATGAAAAGTGTAAAATGGTTTTATGTGGGTGCCATGGCGATAGCCTTGGGTATGTTAACTTTTGCGACAGTAGCCTGTCACGATGATGATGACGATCCGAAACCGGCAGAAGGGGAAGTTGTTGAAACTCCGAAACCGGTTGTAGAGTATTACATTATGGGGACAGTGACTTCCGGAGGAGCAGCAATGGATGGGGCAAAGGTAAAAGTGGGTAGTAAAAATTACACAACCGACTCGAATGGTAAGTTCTCTGTTACAGAAAGTGCTACAGGTACTTATAGTATTGAAGCGTCTTCTAATGGATATCTTTCACAGAAAACGTCAGTTGTCATTGCAAATAATGCAGAGAATCGTAGTGTGGTAACGGTAGCTCTGGCTTTGACAAAGGAGAGTCCGAAAACTGCTGTGTCAATAGAGGCTACAGGAGAAACTAAAGTAGAGGATAATAGTGAATCGAATCAGGCAATTGAAAAGCCGGGAGAAGTTGCTCCGGAAGAAGTGGTAGAGGATAAACCGCTCGTGAAAGTCGAACTGACAATACCGGAAGATGCAATTGAGGCATCTCAACAACAAGCAGGAATTGTTGAAGATGGTAAAGTCAACATTAGTGTGACAACCTTTGTTCCTGCTCCTGAAGAAGTAACTACTGAAGTAAAGGCAGAGGACGTGAATAGAGATGTACCTAAAAGCATACCTTTAGCTGCTGCTAAATTTGAACCGTCTGGTTTGAAATTTAAGAAGTCTGTTACGATTTCTATTCCTAATCCTATCCCTGGAATAACATTCGCTGATGCTGATATGATACTTACTTATCAGAATCCAAATACAGGAGAATGGGGGGATGCAAAAGATAATAATGGAAATGTAATTAAAAATATATCTTCTACTACAGAAAGTGGAGCTGTCACTGCATATACAGCCGAAGTCGATCACTTCTCTGCTTATGCTATAGAGAATAAAGTATATAGCAAGATTAGTAATGAAACTGTGACAACTAATATTCTAGGACAAGCTAGTCGTGATAATAGCGAGAATGCTAAAGCGGTGACTGGCATTGAACTGAAATATAAGGAAAAGTCTGGTTGGGACTATGATAAGAATGATGCTGGTCTTGTTGCTGAAGTTAAATCGCAATTAGGAGCTGGTGCTAGTGCTGAAGATACAAAAACGGTGAATGCAATGGTTGCTTTTATGAAAACTCGTATGTTCTCATTAATGGGATCGGTATCTGGCATTACGGAAACTGAACGTGTTTATAACACTGTAAATGTAAACGGATATACTACCATGAGTTATACTTGCTATGCAAAAGTCCGTACTACCACGTTGACGGCTAATGTAAAGTTTAAGGGTACTGCAAAGTCTGTTTCGATTACAGCAACTCGTTATACCGGTACGGACCATCAATATAAAACGGTTACTTATAATCCGACACATAGCGGTGGTAAGGGTGGTAGTATCTAAGATGTTTTATAGTAAGGGGCTTAGATTCATTTGTAGCATTGAATCCCTGCCTTAGTCGATTAGAAAAAAGTACAGAGGTACTTCTTTACCTAATTGGCCCCATGCATCAGATTTTATTTTGATGCACATTTCCCCAAATATCAACTGTCTGTGAAGATCGTTGATATGACTTTGATACCGTTTGTCAAGTTGATGGCAGTATAATAAGTTTTTAATTATTCATTTTAAGATAAAACCCTTTTGAATATGCTCCTTTTCCAATAAACCCTTTGGGGCATGTTCATATAGAGTATAGAAGGAGGAGGTCACTGTGAAGCGGTCTCCTCTTTTGCTTTTCGAAAATACTGTATTACATTAGAAGTAATACCCTAAATTCACAAAGCAACTTCCTTTGTCCGTCTGATTGGAATATCCCAATGATATTTCCAATGGCCCGAAGATACTGTCCATTCCATAGCCTGCACTGATACCGAATAATTGCTTGCCTTTCAATATATCGAAGAAATTACTATCTGTTAGTCCGTAGTTACCCGTCAGTGTAAGATAATGAATGGCTCCCATGCGTTGTCTGAACTTAATAGATGCAATCATAATGGTGTTATCCATCAATTCCAGATTGGTAACCCCGGCAAATGGTAATTGCTGTGGAATATAGAAACCAGGTACGTCACCGCCAATGGTATTTTGCAGCGGGTAGGGAAAATCTCTTCCGATCAGGATACGTCCATAAATGGAAGGAATGATAGAGAAACGGCGGGTTACAGGAATGACGCTTGCCCACGAAGCATTCAGTGCTGAAAATGGAGCGTGTTCGTTGTATTGTGCCATATTATCCGTATAGAGTGAATAGGCGGCTCTGAAGTCACTTCCTTTAGAAGGGAAACGTCCTTTATCATAGGTATTATATTGCACTTGGGCAAAATAACTTAGAAAGTGTTCGGATTCTACTTTCAGGTCGGAAATTTCAGGTTTCTTGAACAGGAAATCCTTGTATTTGTAATATTCAAAACGAAGACCGAGTCCGAAACGGAAATTCTTGTACCATACATCAGAGAAGCCGAATTCGGCCAGATGATATTTGTAAGTTGTATTATAGGCACGGTCGCCTTCCTCGTAAATATTGATATCATTGTATTGGAACATATACGAGAAGTTGAAATTACGCTGTTGCATTGGTTCCAGCGTATAGTCTATGCGGGCAGCATATCGTTTACCCAACCGACCGGTAAGAGCCAGACGGGAAGGAATACGAGTTTTGAGGTCTGCTGTTGCATTGACCAACAAAGATGCGATCTCTTCCGAATCGAAACGTATACCCAGGTTGATTCTTCTTTCATATTTTTCCTGTAACAGGAAGTTGAGGTGATAACCTTCAGGTGTCTCTTTCAACGTATAACTGGCACTGGAGTAGGACTGAGTACCGCGTAACTGATACAGGGCCTGTTCTATTTGTTGAGTGGAAATATCGCTGTTTTCTTTCAGATTACATTTCTTCATCAACCATTTTTTATCATCCACCTCTACACCGGAAAATGAGATGTCCGTCACATAAACCGTACGCGCATTAGAAAGAGAAGAATAAGGACCATGTTGTTTCGGGGTATAATCTTCGGCTATTCCTATTTTCTTTTTCACAGCAAGCAATGAACCCCATTGGGCTTTTGCTGCTTCTTCGCCTCTACGCATCAGGGTATCAATGGCGGCTGGAGTAAAACTGGCGGATGAATATCCATCTACATTGACACGAATATAGGTATCTGTGAGGTCTACATTTTTTTCATGGTTAGACTGACAGGTGATATCTACAATCTGCCCCAGAATGTCGGGTACACTATTGAGCTTGTCGGCTTTCTTAAGAGCATTCTGTACGTCTACCCCGATAATAATATCGGCTCCCATTGCTTTCACTACATCCGCCGGATAGTTGTTTACAATACCACCGTCCACTAATACCATACTGTCTTGCCGTACCGGAGTAAATACACCGGGGATAGCCATACTGGCACGCATGGCAGTAGAGAGTATTCCGTCATGGAATACAATTTGTTCTCCATTAACAACATTGGCTGCTACACAGGCAAAAGGAATGGGAAGTTTATTAAAGTCGATAGAGTCATGATACCCTACGGTAAGGTCTGAAAATAGATTAGCCAGATTCTGTCCTTTCATGATTCCTCCGGTAGCGGCATCTTTGGGAGTTTTGGTGAAAGGAATAGAGACTGTATATTTTTCAGATCGCTCACGATCTGTTAATGACATGGCACTTCTTTTGATACGGTCACTCAATAGGAATGTCCAATCTTGTTTTCGTACCATGCTATCCAATTGTTCCGGAGTATAACCGATGGCATAAAGACCGCCTACGATAGCTCCCATGCTGGTGCCGGCTATATAATCAATAGGAATTCCGGCTTCTTCGATCACTTGCAGTGCTTTGATGTGTGCCATTCCTTTAGCACCGCCGCCGCTTAGAACGACACCTACCTTTTTTCTTTGTTCCTGAGAATGCAAAGAAAAAGGCAATAAGATGCCAATTGATAAAACTAATGTTGAAAAGATTTGTTTTTTCATTAGGACATGGTCTAGTGTTGATGTTTAATATAATACAAATGTAGAGCATAATTTGTTTAGTTGTTGAAATGGGAATTAAAAAAAATGTTCCAAAAGTCGGAAATGTGGATAATTTCTACATTTTATCTGGTGGATTCTACATTTCTACATTTCTTAAGGCAAAATATAATAGACTGAATACCAGTAAATAATAGGTGTAATGAATTTTGGCATACTAATTGCAAGAAAGAGTATAGAACAAACATAAGTTAAATTAAATAATAAGATTCGATATGAGATTATTCTTTTCGAAACATGAGTTGAAACTGAGGAGAAAGAGAACCATTGCTGCTATTATATGTGTGGTACTTGTGTTGGGTGTGTATTGGATACTGACCCGACCTCAGAAGGCTGCGCCGGAAATGCCGACAGTCATTGTAGAACCGGTAGTGAAAGATGATGTAGAGATATACGGGGAGTATGTAGGGCGTATTCGTGCCCAACAGTTCGTCGAAGTCCGTGCCCGGGTGGAAGGCTATCTGGAAAATATGCTTTTTGCCGAAGGTACATATGTCAATAAGAATCAGGTTTTGTTTGTCATTAATCAGGACCAGTATCGTGCCAAAGCTGATAAGGCCAGAGCGCAGTTGAAAAAAGACGAAGCGCAGGCTTTGAAGGCGGAGCGTGATTTAAAACGTATCCGTCCGTTGTTTGAGCAGAATGCTGCAAGCCAGTTGGATTTGGATAATGCGGAAGCTGCTTATGAAAGTGCTGAGGCAACGGTAGCCATGAGTGAGGCGGATTTGGCACAGGCTGAATTGGAGCTGGGCTACACCATTGTCCGTTCGCCTTTGTCGGGACACATTAGTGAAAGAAATGTGGATTTGGGTACGTTAGTGGGACCCGGGGGAAAATCATTGCTTGCTACTATTGTGAAGAGTGATACGGTGTTGGTTGATTTTAGTATGACGGCACTCGATTATCTGAAGAGTAAAGAAAGAAATATTAATTTGGGACAGCAGGATTCTACCCGTTCCTGGCAGCCCAATATTACCATAACATTGGCAGATAACACAGTCTATCCATTCAAAGGATACGTGGATTTTGCCGAACCCCAGGTGGATCCTCAAACCGGTACTTTCTCTGTACGTGCAGAAATGCCTAATCCGAAACAAGTATTGTTGCCGGGACAGTTTACAAAGGTGAAATTGTTGCTGGATGTTCGTGAAGGAGCACTCGTTGTTCCAATGAAAGCCGTTACCATCGAAAAGGGTGGAGCATATATTTATACCATGCGCAGGGATAATGCGGTAGAGAAACGTTTTATCGAATTAGGACCGGAAGTCGGGAATAATGTGGTGGTAGAAAGAGGATTGGCAGAAGGAGAAATGGTAGTTGTAGAAGGGTTCCATAAGTTGACTCCGGGTATGAAAGTACGGGTGAGCCAACCGGATGCAGAAGCCCAGGATAGTATAACTGCGACAAAAAATGAAGTGGCCGGGGCGAAAGAAAATGTTACCGGAACGAAGGATAACGCGAAAGGAGAATAAACGATGAAAGTTACTTTTTTTATAGATAGGCCGGTCTTTTCGGCTGTAATCTCCATCGTGATTGTGATTGTCGGCATTATTGGTCTGACGATGCTTCCGGTGGATCAATATCCGCAGATTACTCCTCCGGTGGTGAAGATTAGTGCTTCTTATCCGGGTGCGAGTGCACTTACTGTATCACAGGCAGTAGCTACTCCGATTGAGCAGGAAATCAATGGTACTCCGGGGATGCTTTATATGGAATCAAATAGTTCTAACTCCGGAGGTTTTTCGGCAACAGTTACTTTTGATGTATCTGCTGATCCGGATTTGGCAGCTGTTGAGATTCAGAATCGTGTGAAACTGGCAGAATCCCGTTTGCCGGCGGAAGTGATTCAGAATGGTATTTCGGTAGAAAAACAGGCTCCCAGTCAGTTGATGACGCTTTGTTTGACTTCTACCGACCCAAAGTTCGATGAGATTTACTTGAGTAACTTTGCTACCATCAATGTGCTCGATGTGATTCGCCGTATTCCCGGAGTGGGACGTGTATCCAATATCGGTAGCCGTTATTATGCCATGCAGATATGGGCGCAGCCGGATAAGCTGGCAAACTTCGGACTGACCGTACAGGATTTGCAGAATGCATTGAAAGATCAGAATCGTGAATCAGCAGCGGGTGTGCTGGGACAACAGCCTGTACAAGGATTGGATATCACGATTCCTATCACGACACAGGGACGTCTTTCCACTGTAGGACAATTTGAAGATATCGTAGTACGTGCCAATGCGAATGGTTCTATCATTCGATTGAAAGATGTGGCACGTGTATCGCTGGAAGCTTCTTCGTATAATACAGAGAGTGGTATCAACGGTGAAAATGCTGCCGTGCTTGGTATTTATATGTTACCGGGTGCTAATGCGATGGAAGTGGCCGAGAGAGTAAAAGAGGCAATGGATGAGATTAGTAAGAACTTTCCGGAGGGATTGAGCTATGAGATTCCGTTCGATATGACGACTTATATTTCCGAATCTATCCATGAAGTATATAAGACGTTGTTTGAAGCGTTGGTATTGGTGGTTCTGGTAGTTTATTTATCCTTGCAGAGCTGGCGTGCAACGTTGATTCCGGTAGTGGCGGTGCCTATTTCATTGATCGGTACTTTCGGATTCATGTTGATTTTCGGTTTCTCATTGAATATCCTGACATTGCTCGGATTGATCCTTGCGATCGGTATTGTGGTGGATGATGCGATTGTGGTGGTGGAAGGTGTGGAACATATCATGGAAACGGAGCACCTAAGTCCTTATGAAGCTACGAAAAAAGCGATGAACGGACTTGCCAGTGCTTTGATTGCCACTTCGCTGGTATTGGCGGCTGTGTTCGTCCCGGTTAGCTTTTTAAGTGGGATTACAGGACAGTTGTATCGCCAGTTTACGGTGACAATTGTAGTATCCGTGCTTATTTCTACGGTCGTGGCTCTGACATTGAGTCCGGTGATGTGTTCGCTGATTCTGAAACCGGATAGCGGGAAGAAAAAGAATATCGTTTTCCGGAAGATTAATGAATGGCTGGGTATCGGTAGTAATAAGTATGTAGCTGCCGTAACTCGTACAATTAAGCATCCTCGTCGAGTTTTGAGTGCTTTTGGTATGGTGTTGATTGCTATCATGTTGATTCATCGCATTATTCCGACCAGTTTCTTACCTGTGGAAGATCAGGGATATTTCAAGATTGAATTGGAACTGCCGGAAGGAGCTACTCTGGAACGTACCCGTATCGTGACAGAGCGTGCCATTGCTTATCTGGAAAAGAACCCGTACATTGAGTATATACAGAATGTAACGGGAAGTAGTCCTCGTGTCGGAAGTAACCAGGGACGTGCAGAACTGACAGTGATCCTGAAACCTTGGGAGGAACGGAAGAGTACCACTATTGAAAAGATCATGCATACGGTAGAGAAACATCTTGAGGAATATCCGGAATGTAAAGTCTATCTGTCCACTCCTCCGGTTATTCCGGGGCTCGGTAGTTCGGGAGGTTTTGAGATGCAGCTGGAAGCTCGTGGAGAAGCCACTTTTGATAATTTGGTAGACGCGACAGATACATTAATGTACTACGCATCCAAACGCAAAGAGTTGGCGGGCTTGTCATCTTCTTTGCAGTCGGAAATCCCACAACTCTATTTTGATGTGGATCGAGACAAAGTGAAGATGCTGGGTGTACCTTTGGCTGATGTGTTTTCTACCATGAAGGCTTATACCGGTTCGGTTTATGTGAACGACTTTAATATGTTCAACCGTATATATAAGGTTTATATTCAGGCAGAAGCTCCTTATCGCGAACACAAAGACAATATTAATTTGTTTTTTGTGAAAGCCTCCAATGGAGCGATGGTACCATTGACTTCTCTGGGAAATGCATCATATACCACAGGACCGGGAAGTATCAAACGTTTCAATATGTTTACTACGGCCGTTATTCGTGGAGCAGCTGCGCAAGGATATAGTTCCGGACAGGCGATGGAGATCATGGAACAGATTGCCCGCGATCATCTTCCCGATAATATCGGACTGGAATGGAGCGGCCTTTCCTATCAGGAGAAGCAGGCGGGAGGTCAGACGGGTATGGTGATGGCACTGGTATTCTTGTTCGTTTTCCTCTTCCTTGCTGCACAATACGAAAGTTGGACAGTGCCTATTGCTGTGTTGCTTTCTTTACCTGTGGCAGCTTTGGGAGCCTATTTGGGAGTCTGGGTTTGCGGATTGGAAAACGATGTCTATTTCCAGATTGGCTTGGTTATGTTGGTCGGACTTGCCGCTAAGAATGCAATTTTGATTGTAGAGTTCGCAAAGGTGCAGGTAGATAAAGGTGAAGACTTGGTGCAATCGGCCATATACGCAGCCAAATTGCGTTTCCGTCCGATTCTGATGACCTCTCTTGCCTTTGTGCTCGGTATGCTTCCGATGGTACTGGCAAGTGGTCCGGGTTCGGCAAGCCGGCAGGCAATCGGTACAGGTGTATTTTTCGGAATGATATTTGCCATCGTATTTGGTATCATTCTTGTGCCGTTCTTCTTTGTGATGGTGTATAAAACAAAGTCGAAAATCTTAAAACATAAGAAATAATGAAACGAAAGAAACTATATATTGCTATCCTGTTACTTGCCGGAGTACTGACTTCCTGCAAGGTAGGGAAAAGCTATGTCCGTCCTGATCTTCATTTACCCGACAGTTTGGAAAGATCACAGGATTCGGTCAGCTTCGGTGACCAGGACTGGAGGGATATTTATACGGATGCTACATTGAGAAGTCTGATAGAGCGTGCGCTGGATCATAATAAAGATATGCTGATTGCTGCTGCCCGTGTGAAAGAAATGGCTGCACAGAAACGAATTTCTACGGCTGCATTGCTTCCGGATATTAAAGGAAAAGTGACAGGGGAACGCGAACTCGAGAATCATGGAGGAGATGCTTTCAAGAGATCGGATACCTTTGAAGCACAATTCCTCGTTTCGTGGGAAGTCGATCTTTGGGGAAATCTGCGTTGGGCGCGTTCGGCTAGCATTGCCGAGTATCTGCAATCTATTGAAGCACAACGCGCATTGCAGATGACGATTGTGGCTGAAGTGGCACAGGCTTACTATGAACTGGTAGCTTTGGATACAGAACTTGATATTGTCAAACAGACATTGAAAGCCCGTGAAGAAGGAGTGCGCCTGGCACGTATCCGGTTTGCCGGCGGATTGACTTCCGAGACTTCCTATCGACAGGCACAAGTGGAGTTGGCACGTACGGCCACTCTGGTTCCTGACCTGGAACGTAAAATCTCTCTGAAAGAAAACGATATTGCTTATCTTGCGGGTGAATATCCTAATAAGATAGCCCGTTCCCGTTTGCTTCAGGAGTTTAACTCTCCGGAAACACTTCCTGTAGGGTTGCCGTCTACTTTGTTGGAACGCCGTCCCGACATTCGTCAGGCAGAGCAGAAATTGATTGCTGCCAATGCAAAAGTAGGAGTGGCCTATACGAATATGTTCCCACGTCTTGCCCTGACAGGCGGTTTCGGTAGTGAAAGTACTTCTTTGTCGGAACTTCTAAAATCTCCCTATGCAGTGATGGAAGGAGCTTTATTAACTCCTATCTTTGGTTGGGGAAAGAACCGTGCGGCATTGAAAGCGAAAAAGGCTGCTTATGAGGCTGAAGTACATAGTTATGAGAAATCCGTACTGGAAGCTTTCAAGGAAACACGTAATGCGATTGTCAACTTCAACAAGATTAAGGAAGTGTACGAACTTCGTGCCAATCTGGAACGTTCAGCCAAGAGCTACATGGACCTGGCACAATTGCAGTACATCAATGGAGTCATCAACTATCTGGATGTGTTGGATGCCCAACGTGGATACTTTGATGCTCAAATCGGATTGAGTAATGCCATTCGTGACGAGTTGATTGCGGTGGTTCAACTTTATAAGGCTCTTGGCGGAGGCTGGGAGCAGAATCCCTAGAATTATATTATAAATTAGCTCGCTGAAGAAAACGTAAAGGCTATCTCCTACATCGGGAGATAGCCTTAATTTTTCTTTCTTCTTTCTTTTGTCTTAAAAACAACAGAAGAAGAATTTTTATAATTCGGAAAAAAATGCGAAATTTGCAACGCTTTTCAAGTTTGACAAGAAACTTACTAACACCTTTAAATAAAAAATTAAAGAAAATGACTAAAAGTGCATTGCAAATCGCAAGGGCTGCTTACCAGCCCAAACTTCCGAAAGCATTGGCATCAGGAGCTGTTAAGGCTGTAGCAGGTGCTGCTACTCAATCTGTAGCCGATCAGGAAGCTATCAAAGCATTATTCCCGAACACGTATGGAATGCCGTTGATTACATTCGAAGCTGGTGAAGCTGTTGCTCTTCCTGCTATGAATGTAGGTGTAATTCTTTCCGGTGGTCAGGCTCCGGGCGGACACAATGTAATCTCCGGTTTGTTCGATGGTATCAAGAAATTGAACCCGGAAAACAAATTATATGGTTTTATTCTGGGTCCTGGTGGTCTGGTAGATCACAACTATATGGAACTGACTGCTGATATCATCGACGAATACCGTAATACAGGTGGTTTCGATATCATCGGTTCCGGACGTACGAAGCTGGAAGCTGAAAGCCAGTTTGAAAAAGGACTTGAAATCATCAAACAACTGGGCATCAAGGCACTGGTTATCATTGGTGGTGACGACTCTAACACAAATGCTTGTGTATTGGCTGAATACTATGCTGCTAAGAAGTATGGTGTACAGGTAATCGGTTGCCCGAAAACAATTGACGGTGACTTGAAGAACGATATGATTGAAACGTCTTTCGGTTTTGATACAGCTTGTAAGACTTATGCTGAAGTAATCGGTAACATCCAACGTGACTGTAACTCTGCACGTAAATACTGGCACTTCATCAAATTGATGGGTCGTTCGGCTTCTCACATCGCACTGGAATGTGCTTTGCAGGTACAGCCTAACGTATGTATCATTTCAGAAGAAGTGGAAGCAAAAGATATGTCTTTGGACGATGTGGTGACATCTATCGCTAAAGTGGTAGCAGACCGTGCAGCACAAGGACACAACTTCGGTACAGTTTTGATTCCGGAAGGATTGGTAGAGTTCATTCCTGCCATGAAACGTCTGATTGCTGAATTGAATGACTTCCTGGCTGCTAATGCTGAAGAATTCGGTCAGATTAAGAAATCTCACCAACGTGATTATATCATCCGCAAACTTTCTCCGGAAAACTCTGCTATTTATGCTAGTCTGCCGGAAGGTGTTGCCCGTCAGTTGACTTTGGATCGTGACCCGCACGGAAACGTTCAGGTTTCATTGATCGAAACTGAAAAACTGTTGTCTGAAATGGTAGCTACTA
Source organism: Bacteroides sp. AF32-8BH (assembly GCF_003435205.1). Lineage (NCBI taxonomy): Bacteria > Pseudomonadati > Bacteroidota > Bacteroidia > Bacteroidales > Bacteroidaceae > Bacteroides > Bacteroides sp. AF32-8BH. The sequence goes on from NZ_QVLZ01000054.1 coordinate 30,074, forward strand.
AGTTGGCTGCATGGAAAGAAGAAGGCAAGTATGTTGGTAAATTTGCTTCTCAACACCACTTCTTCGGTTATGAAGGACGTTGTGCTGCTCCGTCAAACTTTGACGCTGACTATTGCTACTCTTTGGGTTACACAGCTTCTATGTTGATTGCTAACGGTAAGACTGGTTATATGTCTTCTGTACGTAACACAACAGCTCCTGCTGCTGAATGGATTGCTGGTGGTGTGCCTATTACTATGATGATGAACATGGAACGTCGTCACGGTGAAATGAAGCCGGTTATCCAGAAAGCATTGGTAAAACTGGATGGTGCTCCTTTCAAAGCATTTGCTTCACAACGCGAACGTTGGGCTATCGAAACGGATTATGTATATCCGGGTCCGATCCAATACTTCGGTCCTACAGAAGTTTGCGACCAGGCAACTAAGACTTTGCAACTGGAACAAGCTAAATAAATACACTTCAAAGTAGTTGTTAATACAACAGCTGCAATGAAGGGTTCTTTCAGGCACGGATTACGCGGATTAATACGGTTTTTAGTTATTTCTTATAACCCTGTATTCCGTGTAATCCGTGCCTATCTCTAAAAACATTGATCGTTTAAAGTAAATGCCGCAACGCAACAACCCGATGTCTGCCGTACAGAAGAAAAGAACTGTTTCCACTACCAAAAGAAAGGGAACGACTTCTTCTTCCAAGACTTCCCGTACCTCAAAAAAGGAACAGGTGAAGCATCGAACTGTGATGCCTACCTGGCTTCGTAATATTCTGGCAGTGATAATTGTCGGTTGTTTCTCCGTCGCTTTCTATTATTTCTTTATCCGCCCTTATGCTTATCGATGGAAACCTTGCCATGGCTTAAGGGAATATGGTGTCTGCATCCCTGACGGATATGATATTCATGGTATTGACATTTCTCACTATCAGGGAAAGATTGACTGGAAGAAGCTGTTGCAGAATAAAGAGACGGCTACTCCTTTGCATTTTGTCTTTATGAAGGCAACAGAAGGAGGAGATCATAACGATACCACATTTGAGGCAAATTTTGCCAATGCCCGTAACCATGGATTTATCCGTGGTGCTTATCATTTTTATATTCCTGGTACGGATGCTTTGAAACAGGCGGACTTCTTTATTCGCACGGTGAAACTGGATACGGGTGATTTACCTCCCGTACTTGATGTGGAAGTGACCGGGCGGAAGGAAAAAAAGGAATTGCAGCAAGGCATTAAACGCTGGCTGGACCGGGTGGAATCTCATTATGGAGTGAAACCTATTCTATACACTTCTTATAAATTTAAAACCCGTTACCTGGACGACTCTATCTTCAATGCATACCCTTACTGGATTGCCCATTATTATGTGGACTCTGTGCGGTATCAGGGAAAATGGCACTTTTGGCAACATACGGATGTAGGAAGTGTCCCCGGCATTAAAGAAGACGTAGATTTGAATGTGTTCAATGGCTCGTTAGAGGAACTTAAAAAGCTGACAATTAAGTAACGGGTATTTCTTTTCCCTACAACTTATCTCTTCTCATATTTGTTATAATCGTATTATTACTAAAAAAATACGATTATGAACTTTGATATAGCTATTATTGGTGGTGGTCCGGCCGGGTACACAGCTGCCGAACGGGCAGGGGCCAACGGATTAAAGGCCGTTCTTTTTGAGAAAAAGGCAATGGGGGGAGTATGTCTCAATGAGGGGTGTATTCCTACTAAAACTTTGTTATATTCTGCTAAAATACTGGATAGCATCAAGAGTGCTTCCAAATACGGCGTTTCTGCCGAATCTCCTTCGTTCGATTTATCCAAGATTATGAGCCGTAAAGATAAAACAGTAAAAATGTTGACGGGCGGTGTGAAGATGACTGTGAGTTCTTACGGAGTGACTATTATAGAAAAGGAAGCTCTGATAGAAGGAGAGAAAGAGGGGAAAATACAAATCACTTGTGACGGAGAAACCTATTCCGTGAAATATTTGCTGGTATGTACCGGCTCTGATACAGTGATTCCTCCTATACCGGGACTGTCAGAAATCAGTTATTGGACTTCCAAGGAGGCATTGGAGATAAAGGAACTCCCTAAGACACTGGTCATTATTGGTGGCGGGGTGATCGGGATGGAGTTTGCTTCTTTCTTCAACAGTATGGGCGTGAAAGTACATGTTGTAGAAATGATGCCGGAGATTCTGGGAGCGATGGATAAGGAAACCAGTGGTATGCTTCGTGCCGAATATGCCAAACGGGGAGTCACTTTCTATTTGAATACGAAAGTGGTGGAAGTAAATCCTCATGGAGTTGTGATAGAAAAAGAAGGCAAGATGTCTGCTATTGAAGCGGAGAAGATCTTGCTTAGTGTAGGACGTAAGGCAAATCTATCCAAGGTGGGACTGGACAAGCTGAATATAGAACTGCATCGGAATGGAGTGAAAGTAGACGAACATCTGTTGACTTCGCATCCTCGTGTATATGCGTGTGGTGATATTACAGGCTACTCTTTATTGGCGCATACTGCTATCCGTGAAGCGGAAGTCGCCATCAATCATATTTTAGGAGTGGAAGACCGGATGAATTACGATTGTGTTCCGGGAGTCGTTTATACCAACCCTGAAGTGGCGGGAGTGGGAAAGACGGAAGAAGAACTGGTAAAATCAGGAGTTCCTTACCGTGTTTCAAAATTACCGATGGCTTATTCCGGACGGTTCGTTGCGGAGAATGAACAGGGAAACGGACTCTGTAAGCTGATTCAGGATGAAGATGGGAAGATTATCGGTTGTCACATGTTGGGAAATCCTGCATCAGAACTTATTGTGATAGTAGGTATTGCTATTCAGAGAGGGTACACGGTGGAGGAATTCCAGAAGACTGTGTTTCCACATCCTACGGTTGGAGAGATCTATCACGAAATTATGTTTTAACTCTTATTCCGCTTGATCTATGATTCGATGTATCTATAGTCCGTTTACTGATATTTACTTTCACTTGGCAGCAGAAGAGTATCTGTTGAAGCAGGGAAATGAAGATATTTTCATGCTTTGGCAGGATACTCCTTCTGTGGTAATAGGTAAGCATCAGCGGTTGCGGTCGGAAGTCGATAAGAAATGGGCGGAACAGGAACGAGTACATATTGCCCGTCGTTTTTCGGGTGGGGGAGCGGTGTACCATGATTGGGGCAATATCAATCTGACTTTTATAGAAACGGCTCCCCGATTGCCGGAATTTGTTACGTACTTGCAACGGACATTGGATTTCCTGAACTCTATAGGCCTGATGGCAAAAGGAGGCGAACGACTGGGGATTTATCTGAATGGATTGAAAATATCAGGGAGTGCGCAATGCGTACATAAGAATCGGGTGTTGTATCATTGCACTTTATTGTATGATACGGATCTGACAGCATTGCATAAAGCTTTGAATCCGGAACCGATGGTTGATGATGAAACTTTATCGTCAGTATATGCCGTTCCTTCCGTTCGGAGTGAGGTAACCAATATTCGGAGTTATTTACCGGAGGGAACTGTAACTGATTTTAAAGAGAAGGCTTTTCAGTATTTCAGTAAGTCCCAATCTGTCAGTGCTTTTACCAGGAAAGAAATAGAGGCTGTCAATCAGCTCCGGGAAGAGAAATATATTCAAAAAGAGTGGATATATAGTCGTTGATGTCCGGGCTGGCTTTGTCAGTATCCGGTTAAAATTTACTTAACTTAAAACTTTCTATTTCAGCCCGTTGTTGTAATATATCAAGGTTGAATAATAAATTTACTGTCTATGTCAAAATTCGAAATAAAAATGCCTAAGTTAGGCGAGAGTATAACCGAAGGGACAATCGTCTCTTGGTCTGTAAAGGTGGGTGACATGATTCAGGAAGACGATGTGCTTTTTGAAGTGAATACTGCTAAAGTAAGTGCGGAGATCCCTTCTCCCGTAGCGGGAAAAGTGGTGGAGATTTTATATAAGGAGGGTGATACGGTTGCTGTAGGAACAGTAGTCGCTATAATTGATTTGGATGGCGAAGAATCTTCAGGAACGGAGCCGGTAAGCGAAGGAGTTGTAAGAGAGGAAGCCGATGCTGGTCAGGTTGCTGCAAATGTTTCTGAAACATCACCATCATCACCATCGTTAGCGGAAACTGCTAGGAACGAATCAGCGAATACTGCATCGAAACCTGTTGTTGCAGAGGAAGAACGTTGGTACTCTCCTGTTGTGATTCAGTTGGCGCGGGAAGCTAAAATTCCGAAAGAAGAGCTGGATGCTATACAAGGAACTGGTTATGAAGGGCGATTGAGTAAGAAAGATATAAAAGATTATATTGAAAAGAAGAAAAGAGGAGGTAGTGTTGAACCGAAGCCGGCATCTGTTGTTGCTGCTCCGGCCGCAAGCAAACCATCAGTTGCTGTTTCTTCTGAACAGGCAAGTCTGAAGGTTGCTCCTGTAGCAATGCCTGGAGTCGAAGTAAAAGAGATGGATCGTGTCCGCCGGATTATTGCCGACCACATGGTTATGTCTAAGAAAGTATCTCCTCACGTGACCAATGTAGTAGAAGTAGACGTTACCAAATTGGTACGTTGGCGTGAAAAGAATAAAGACGCTTTCTTCCGTCGCGGAGGAGTGAAACTGACTTATATGCCTGTGATAACGGAAGCCGTGGCAAAAGCATTGGCTGCCTATCCACAGGTGAATGTATCGGTAGATGGATACAATATTCTTTTCAAAAAGCATATTAATGTCGGTATTGCCGTCTCTTTGAATGATGGAAATCTGATTGTTCCTGTGGTGCATGATGCCGATCATCTGAATCTGAACGGGTTGGCTATTGCCATCGATTCTCTGGCCTTGAAAGCAAGGGATAACAAATTAATGCCGGAAGATATTGATGGGGGTACATTTACGATAACCAATTTTGGTACATTCAAGAGCCTGTTCGGTACGCCAATCATTAATCAGCCGCAAGTAGCTATCTTGGGAGTAGGGTATATTGAGAAGAAACCTGCTGTTGTAGAAACTCCGGAGGGTGATACGATTGCAATCCGGCATAAAATGTACTTGTCTTTGTCTTACGATCATCGGGTAGTAGACGGAATGTTGGGAGGTAACTTCCTGCATTTTATAGCCGACTATCTCGAAAATTGGAAAGGCTGATAACTGATTGTTTCATTCATTAAGAACTTCATTACTCATGAAAAAGAAATATGATATAAAGACTACAGATGTAGAAACCCTGAAAAAGTGGTATCATCTGATGACATTGGGGCGTGCCTTGGACGAAAAGGCACCGTCTTACCTGTTGCAATCTTTGGGTTGGTCTTATCATGCTCCCTATGCAGGGCATGATGGTATTCAACTTGCTGTCGGTCAGGTATTCACTCTCGGTGAAGATTTCCTGTTTCCATACTACCGGGATATGTTAACCGTGCTTTCCGCCGGAATGACCGCTGAAGAAGTTATCCTGAACGGTATTTCCAAAGCAACGGACCCAGGTAGCGGAGGACGTCACATGTCGAACCATTTCGCCAAACCGGAATGGCATATTGAAAACATCTCCTCTGCTACTGGCACACACGACCTTCACGCAGCAGGTGTGGCCAGAGCAATGGTATATTATGGACATAAAGGCGTAGCTATTACTTCTCACGGAGAGTCGGCTACTTCCGAAGGATTCGTTTATGAAGCTATCAATGGTGCCAGCCTCGAACGTCTTCCTGTGATTTTTGTAATACAAGATAATGGGTATGGTATTTCCGTACCCAAATCGGAACAGACTGCCAACCGTAAAGTAGCCGAGAACTTCTCGGGCTTCAAGAACCTGAAAATTATCTATTGTAACGGAAAGGATGTATTCGATTCGATGAATGCTATGACCGAAGCGCGAGAATATGCTATCAGTACCCGTAATCCGGTTATTGTGCAGGCGAATTGTGTCCGGATCGGTTCGCACTCCAATTCAGATAAGCACACCTTGTATCGGGATGAGAATGAATTGGAATATGTGAAAGATGCTGATCCCTTGATGAAGTTCCGCCGGATGCTGCTGCGTTATAAACGTCTGACCGAGGAAGAACTGCAACAAATAGAAACTGATGCAAAGAAAGAATTGTCTGCTGCCAACCGGAAGGCTTTGGCTGCTCCCGATCCCGATCCTAAAAGCATTTATGATTTTGTAATGCCCGAACCTTATCAGCCACAGAAATATAAAGATGGTACACATGAGGCGGAAGGGGAGAAGACTTTTCTAGTCAATGCCATTAATGAAACATTGAAAGCTGAATTCCGCTATAATCCCGATACCTTTATTTGGGGACAGGATGTGGCAAACAGGGAAAAAGGAGGCGTGTTTAATGTAACCAAAGGTATGCAGCAGGAATTCGGCGAAGCCCGTGTATTCAGTGCACCGATTGCGGAAGATTATATTGTAGGCACCGCCAATGGAATGAGTCGCTTTGATCCTAAAATTCATGTGGTGATTGAGGGAGCGGAGTTTGCCGATTATTTCTGGCCTGCCGTAGAACAATATGTGGAGTGTACACATGAGTACTGGCGTAGCAATGGGAAATTCGCTCCGAATATAACTCTGCGTCTGGCTTCCGGTGGCTATATCGGTGGAGGCTTGTATCATTCTCAAAACCTGGAGGGAGCTTTGACCACTTTACCGGGGGCACGTATTGTCTGCCCATCTTTTGCGGATGATGCTGCCGGATTACTTCGTACCAGTATGCGATCCAAAGGCTTCACGCTGTTCCTCGAACCGAAAGCATTGTATAATTCGGTAGAAGCAGCGGCAGTAGTGCCGGAAGATTTTGAAGTACCTTTCGGAAAAGCACGTATTCGTCGTGAGGGATCAGATTTAAGCATTATTACCTATGGCAATACCACCCATTTCTGTCTGCACGCAGCAGAACGATTGGAAAAAGAAGGTGGCTGGAAAGTGGAAGTCATTGATATTCGCTCCTTGATTCCGTTGGATAAAGAGGCGATATTCGAATCGGTCAAGAAAACGAGCAAGGCATTGGTGGTTCATGAAGATAAAGTATTCTCCGGTTTTGGTGCGGAGCTTGCTGCTATGATTAGTGGAGAGATGTTCCGCTATCTCGATGGACCGGTGCAGCGTGTCGGTTCTACTTTTACTCCTGTCGGTTTTAATCCGATTTTGGAAAAGGAAATTTTGCCGGATGAGGCCAAGATATACGAGGCTGCCCGGAGATTATTGGAATATTAAATAGTGTGGATTATGAAAAAGATAGGTTTATTTTATGCTACCAAAGCCGAAAGAACGAGTTGGGTGGCAGAGAAAATACAGAAAGAATTCGGTAAGGAAAAGATAGAGACAGTGCCTATTGAACAGGCTTGGCAAAATGACTTTGCTGCTTATGACTGCTTCATTGTGGGTGCTTCCACTTGGTTTGATGGAGAACTTCCTACTTATTGGGACGAACTGTTGCCGGAACTCCGGACAATGAAATTAAAAGGTAAGAAGGTTGCTATTTTCGGTCTGGGAGATCAGATACGCTATCCGGAGAATTTTGCAGATGGAATCGGTCTGTTGGCGGAGGTATTTGAAGAAGATGAGGCTACTTTAGTTGGTTTTACTTCTTCCGAAGGTTATACTTTCGAACGTTCCAAAGCTTTGCGTGGTGAGCAGTGGTGCGGTTTAGTTGTCGATTTGGATAATCAGTCCGAGCAGGCGGAAAAGAAAATAAAAGCATGGTGTCAACAGGTAAAGAAAGAGTTCGCGTAACAACTTTGTTTCTCCTTATAAGATAGTGACGCTATCCGATACAAATAGTGACGGTATATGCTATGGATAGCGTCACTATCCCAAGCATATACCGTCACTATTTTTTCTACATCCATCAGGACTCTTATCCTTTATAAACAAACTTTACCTCTGCCCAACGATTCTTCTCTTTATAATGAACGAAAGTCAGTCCGTTCTTTTCCGCTTCTTCGCGGATGGCGGCAATGTCGTCTACGTAAAATCCACTCATGTAGAGTTCGGAATTCGTATGCATGCAGGTAACATATTGCTTCATATCATTCAGTAATATATTCCGGTTGATGTTGGCGATGATAACGTCGAAAGGTCCTTTTCCTGTAAGCGACGAGGCATCTCCTTGTGAAACGGCAATATCGTCTACGTGGTTCAATTCGATATTTTCGATGGAGTTTCGTACACACCATTCATCAATGTCGATGGCTGTACAGGGGCGTGCCCCCCGCATACGTGCGAGGATGGCAAGAATTGAAGTTCCGCAGCCCATATCGAGCAGAGATTTATCTTTCAATTCGCTGTCCAACAATTCTTCAATGATGAGGCTGGTAGTCTCGTGGTGTCCTGTTCCAAAGGCCATTTGAGGATTGATGACAATGTCATATTCCGCTTTGGGAACATCTTGGTGGAAAGTGCTGTGAATCACACATCGGTTTCCGATAATGATGGGTTGAAAGAAATTCTTTTCCCATTCTTCATTCCAGTCCTTATCTTCTGCTTCGGTGTATGTATAAGTAATATCCGTATCGGGTAGGGGGAACTCGGTGATGGCAATCTTGATGGCGTTTTCATCACAGATTGTCTGTTGGATATATGCGGTCAGTCCGCCTTCACACTCAACAAAACTTTCAAACCCGACTTCACCCAGTACGGCAGCCAGTACGTCAGTGACGATTTCTGTGCAAGGGTGGGTGCGGAATGTGAACTCAAAATACTTCATAGTTGTTTTTAATTCTGGTGAATAATGGACAAAGATAGTTAGAAATAGGGATTTCCCTATTATCCTTTGGGGAAAATCTCCCTCGGACGAAAAATCTCTTCCTTATCTTTGTAACATGAATAAGTTTAAGTAATTACATAAACCGAGATGATATGAAAAAGATTGTTTATTTCTTGCTATTTGCCTTGTGCCTCCCGATAGGCTTGATGGCACAAAGCGTTGATGACGACCTTTACTTCATTCCTTCAAAAGACAAACAGGAGAAGAAAGAAACTCCGGTTAAGAAGGAAACGAAGAAACAGGTGACCAACATCTATACTTCACCGGGTACTACAGTAGTGGTTCAGGACCGTAAGGGAAGAACACGGGATGTGGATGAATATAACCGCCGTTACGATGCACGTGATAATGAATTCGTAATGGATAATGATACCTTATATATAAAAGAAAAATCTAATCCGGATTTGGACGGAGAATGGGTGACAGGCGAATTCAATGGTACGGAAGACGACTATGAATATGCTGAACGTATCATCCGTTTCCGCAATCCGCGTTTTGCTATCAGCATCAGCAGCCCGTTGTATTGGGATGTAGTTTACGGTCCGAATTCATGGGACTGGAACGTATATACCGACGGTATGTATGCTTATGCGTTCCCGACATTCAGTAATCCACTCTGGTGGGATTGGCGTTATGGCTCTTACGGCTGGGGATGGAACTATGGCTGGGGATGGAATCGTCCTTATTACGCTTGGGGATATTCTCCGGGTTATTGGGGCGGCTGGTATGGCGGCTACTGGGGTGGCTGGTATGGCGGCGGTTATTGGGGACATCACCACCACTGGCACGGTGGTCCTAGCTGGGGCTGGGGCGGAGGTGGAAGACCTTATTATGCCGGACGTAGTGTGATAAATGGAAATAACCGTTCCTATTATTCAGGTTCGAGAAATTATAATTCTACTTCTTATAGAAGAGGAACAGGTTCATCAACTACACGGCCTACTAATTCTTCTGTTGGACAAAGTGTTCGTCGTTCCGGTACCACTACAGGTGCAAATAGCAGAGTAGTAGGAACACGTGATTATACTCGTAGCAGTAGTAATGGTTCTGTTCGTTCGGGAAGTTCATATTCTCGTAGGAATACGGAAACATACACACGCCCAAGCAGTACACGTAGTTCCGGTACTAGCACACGTAATTCTGGTTCTTCCTATACTAGAAGTAATAGTTCAACAGGAAATTCCAGAACAAGTACTAGTCGCAGCAGCGGTAGTAGCTACTCACGCGGAAGTTCAACTTCTACATCACGAAGCTATACACCTGATAGATCATCATCCCGCTCTTCCAATTCAGGTAGCTATTCAAGAAGTAGTGGAAGTAGCTACTCATCAGGTAGCAGTGGTAGTTATTCTCGCAGTTCTGGTAGCAGTGGCAGTTCTTCACGTAGTAGTGGCGGTGGTGGCTCTTCACGTAGTTCTGGCGGTAGCTATAGAAGATAATTTATAATTTCAAAAGAGATTGATTATGAAAAGTAATAGAATATTAGCGATTTGTATTCTTTTGATAGGTGTAGGATTTCTAAATGCTCAAACAACTATCTATGATGCAAACCGATGGATGGGAAGTGATTTAAATGGAACTGCTCGTTTTGTAGGTATGGGTGGTGCTATGGGAGCCTTGGGTGGAGATATTACCACTATGGGAACCAATCCTGCCGGTATCGGAATTTATCGCAGTAATGATTTTATGGTGTCATTTGGTTTTGATAATACAGGAACAAAAGCTAATGGAGCGAGTCTTGACAAGTTCCATGGTTCATTCGATAATGCCGGATTTGTGTTCTCTACAAAAATAGGGAATACAACAGCGTTGAGATTTGCCAACTTTGGTTTCAATTATCGCAAAATGAAGTCATTCAATAGAAGTATGCTGATGAGTGGAGTATTCAATACCTCTCAAACAGTGCAGATGGCAAATATGGTGAACTTTGATTCATACGGAGGTTTTGATCCATTTACAGAAGCAGCTTTGAGGAGCGATGATGCTTTCCAAAATCCGGAATTGCCTTGGTTGGGTATTATGGGATATAATGCTCATTTAGTGAATCCTGTTTACGGGGAAGTTGATCCTGATAATCCGGATGCAGAACCTCCTTTTGAGGGATATGAACCCTATTTTCGAGCAGGAGATGCTGTGAGTCAGTCTTATCGTTCGAAAGAAAGTGGAGGTATTCATTCTTTTGATTTGAATGGTGCATTGAATTTTTATGATCGTTTTTATGTTGGAGCTACGTTAGGACTTTATAGTGTGAACTATGATAGAACCAGCGAATATAATGAAGACTTTACAGATAAGGATGGAAATGGCCATGGAGGATATACCTTAGGAAATGACTTTTGGGTAGATGGTAGTGGGGTTGATTTTAAACTTGGTTTCATTCTTCGTCCTTTTGAGTCATCTTCGTTCCGTATAGGTGCAGCTGTACATACCCCGACTTTCTTTAGTTTGAAGGAACGCAATACTGCTTATATTAATTTTGATTTGAATGAGGATACGCGCGGTATTACCAGACCTTATGATGCTCGTGGAAATGATACTGAAGGAGAATATGAATATAAATTAGTTACTCCGTGGAAATTCAATGCAAGTATGGGATATACTATCGGTTCTTCCGTCGCATTGGGAGTTGAGTATGAATATTCAGACCGTACTAAAGCTAAAATGAAAGATCCGGACGGATATGAATTAGGTCAGACGGAAGACATTAAAGCGATGATGAAGCCTGTTCATACACTTCGTGTTGGAGCTGAATTTAAGCTAGCACCGGAATTTTCATTCCGTTTGGGATATAATCATATAACTGCTCCTTTGAAATCAGACGCTTTTAAGTATCTTCCTGTAAACTCAATGCGTACTGATACGGAGTTCTCTAATCCGGGTGCTACTAATAATTATACATTCGGTTGTGGTTATCGTGGTGAAAGTTTCTATGTGGATATGGCATATTTGTATAACACTTATAAAGAAACATTCTATGCTTTTGATAGTTTAGAATTACCAGGAACAAAGGTAACCAATAATAATCATAAGGTGGTTCTTACCGTAGGTATGCGCTTCTAATCTAATAAAGAGACAGTTTTCAATTTCAATAATAACTTTTGTGTGTAAAAAATCCCTGGAATGCTGAGTGTCTACAGCGGTTCCGGGGATTTTTATTAGTATCACTTTTATTCTTTTGTTTTATCTGCGTAACGGAGTCCGTTCATCAATAATTCCGCGGCCTCCGTAAAGTCTCATCGTAACAGGACTTCCGGCTTCTATGGTAATATCCTGATCTGCGATGATAGGTTCTTCCTTATCGTCTACAATTACAGAACCAATCTTCTCACCAGCCTTGATTATCTGTGGAATCAAGTTAGTCAGGATACCTTCGGAAATTTTCCGGATACTGATATATTCCGGGGTTGCATTCTTGTCAGCTTCGATTTTACCGTTGAAAAGATCCTGCACACCTTTGTTCTTCAAGAAAAGTTTAACGATTGCTTTACCTTCGTACGGGTTGCCTTTTTCATCAAGTAGAATAACGGGCGCAGTCATTCGCTTGAATGTAAGGGCTACATTGCTAGAACCTTTGCGGGCTTGGGCTGTGCCGAACAAATATTCTAAACCGCCTTTGATGTCACGGTAGCGACTAAAGAGGGATCTAGTCGTTACATCACCGGACAATTCGGGATAATGAGCATAGAAAGTTACAGCTTCCGCATCTGTAGCTGTCTCGCTCCAATTTTGGTTATCTACTCCCAAAGTAAAAGGCTGATATTCCTGCTCGGAAACGGACATTGAAATGACGTCTCCGGCTGAAAAACTACTTTTTAAAGGGAGTGACAGGTTACTGCTGCTACGAGTAACAGCGTCAGTGATACTTTCATTGTCGACAGTAGTAAGAAAGTTGATACCTTCTTTACTGGGATCTTGCAGTTCTTCTTGCTGTTGACAACTGAACAGGCATACTGATGCCATGACAAATAAAAGGCTTTTTCTTTTCATTTGAGGGGTAATTAATAGGTTAATAATAGTGAGAGGTTTTTAATATTCTACTCTGTCTTCTTTGGCCGCCCAGGCTTTGAAGGCAGTAAGGGCTTCATTATGCAATAAGATTTCGGAAGGAAGCTTTCTGTCTTCAGGCTTCAGTTCCAGTTCGTCATAGATAAAAGAGTCGTCGAAGCCAATATTCTTGGCATCGGTCTTATTGTTTCCATAGTACATTTTATCCAATCGCGCCCAGTAAATCGCACCGAGACACATGGGACAAGGTTCGCAGGAAGTATAGATTTCGTATCCGCTAAGATTAAAAGTACCGAGTTTGGCAGCTGCGGCACGTATCGCACTCACTTCGGCATGAGCAGTTGGGTCACAAGATGCCGTAACACGATTTACTCCTGTTGCAACTATTTCCCCCTCTTTCGTGGCAATCACAGCACCGAAAGGACCTCCACCATTTTCAACATTTTCTTTGGAGAGCTCGATTGCTTTCCGCATTAAGTCTTCTCTAGTCATGGCACAAAAAATATATTGTTAGTTTCATTTTCCCTTTGCTTCTTTTTACAAAGATAGAAAAAACTAACAATATACAATGGAATATTCCTATTAATTTTTTAACAGTATCAGTAAACTTCGCAAGAAAATGATACTTTTTTTTGCTTTTTTTGGGGTTATAGTTTACCTAATATCTTGTCCATTACCCAGTTAGTGAGCGTTGCACTTTCTCCGTCGCAGGAGCAAACGGACTTACCTAACAAGTGATCGACCACTGCCTGAATAAGAGGTTGTTGCACATGTTCCGGGTTACCGATACAGATTTCTTCCCGTCCTTTTTCGGTATGTAAGCCGATAGGCTCATAAGTAAAGACAGAGAAACAAATCATTCCCTTGTCACCGATAATTTCAATACGGTCTTCGCGGGCAGAGTCATGGGCTACGAAACACCAGGAACCGCTACCAACCAATCCGCTATCAAATTGGAAACAGGCGCTTAATGTATCTTCAGCAGGATAAAGTCCACCCCGATTGCTCTTATAACCGCTTGCTTCGAGGATACAACCGAACATATCCTGCAACAAATCAATTTGATGCGGAGCAAGGTCGTAGAAGTAGCCACCTCCGGCAATGTCAGCCTGCACACGCCAGGGAAGGTTGTCACGATTGTAATCCAGATCGCGTGGCGGCTGGGCAAAACGAATTTGCACATTGATAATATTACCGATAGTACCGTTCTCTACCAGTTCCTTTACTTTCTGGAAATAGGGGAGATAACGGCGATAGTAAGCAACGAAACAGGGAACTCCCGTTTCATTGGATATGCGGTTGATGCGCGTACATTCTTCGTACGTCACAGCCATTGGTTTCTCAATATAGGCAGGTTTGCCTGCTTTCATGGACATAATGGCATACGTAGCATGTGAGGAAGGAGGAGTGGCAATGTAGATGGCATTTACTTCCGGATCATCGATCAGTTCTTGTGCATCGTCATACCATTTTTTGATTCCTCTCTCTTTGGCATACGCTTTCGCTTTCGCACCGTCACGACTCATCACGGCTACGACTTCCGAATGTTCTACTTTCTGGAAAGCGGGACCGCTTTTGGTCTTGGTTACTTCTCCACAACCAATGAAGCCCCATTTGATAATCTTTTCACTCATAATATATACCTATTGTGTCTGCTTTAACAAACCCCAAAGATAAAGCTATTTTTTGTCAAGAGCAACTTTATTGATTATTAACTTGGCAGAGACAGTGGGAAAACAGACATTACGTTTTATTTCAATAGAGGCTCTGTTTTACCTGAACAGACGGTCTGTTAGGAGAGAACAGAGCCTCTAAAAGATGGCAACGCACACTCTAATTCCGGTAAGAAGCAAGGTGAAGATCGCTATGCACCGGGTTAAAGGAGAATGAACACCGGGCAAAACTGAAAGGAAAGCCGGGGTGGGGGAACTTTCCTCTCTATGAATATGATTTTTTCTTTGATATATAAAAAGAAGAGGTTGTGTCAAAACGCTGACACAGCCTTTTTTATGCGCAAAGCC
>NZ_QVLZ01000055.1:0-42430 GCF_003435205.1 Bacteroides sp. AF32-8BH
ATTTTATTTTAAAGAAGATTCTTCATTGCTTCATCTATCTGCTCATTTTCAAAGCTATCAAGATAATACTGTGTCGTTGACAAACTTGTATGTCCCAATGATTCACTTATCAATGCGATGTTTACACCAGAACGTTTTAATACCGTTGCAAATGAATGACGTGCAACATAGGTTGTCAGCGGAATACTAATATCCAAATGAGCCCCTATCTTTTTAAGAGCTTTATTCATGCCTTTTATCACTTTTCTAATCCTGTCATATTGCTGTTGTTCAGTAATATGAAAATTACGGTCTAATATTGGGAAAACATAATCATTCAGTTGTGAGTTTGGTTTCCTATATTTATCTACAATTTGTACAGCTTGAGGTAAAAGTTGAAATGTAATAGGCTGCTTTGTCTTATGTCGTACAAAGCATATTCGATTATTCACAATATCTGAATACTTCAAATATGCTATATCAATCATATTCATACCACAACCAAGATAACTAAAAGAAAATAAGTCTTTAGTCAAATAAAGTAATGGACTATAATAAGTTGTTATCTCCATTAAATCAACATTCATTATTTTATGTATTTCAGCCTTAGTAATTGCCCTCTTACATTTACCCTTGCGATAATGAGATATTTTGAATTTTACAAAAGGATAATACTTCTCGTTCACCACATTATCTTCTATTGCTTTATTATAAACAGCACGTAATTCTCTCATTCGTATTCCAATCGTATTATCAGAATTACCACGTTTACGAAGATAAAGTTCATAACGCTTTAACCAATTTACATCAATATCCGTGAAAGGTATATCCAAGTTACCTGCGAATCTCAATACAGAATTATAACAACTAATGTAAGCTTTGGCATTACCTAACCGTTTCTCGGCAGTCATATACTGTATGATGTATTGAATATAATCTCCCACATTCTGTTTATTACAACTTCGTTCCACGTATTCAGCCAAAGATTGTGGAGTAAAGTCTTTACCAAGTGTTTTCAGTTCAAACATCATATTGACATATTCTTGTCTCGTTTGATTCATGATATTCAATAACTGTTCACGATTGGGATAGTTTCTTTTAGGTTCTTCCTTATCAAAATTCCAACAAGAAGCTTTGATTGAAATTCCCAAAGATTTAAAGTAACGTAACTTACCTTGGCTAATTCTCAACATTAACGGATGTTCTCCATTAGCTAAAACTTTTGATTTAAAACAAATAATGCCTATATTAGCATCCATAACGTAACATATTATTGTCACATTTTGGTTTGCGCTACGGTTTACACCGCTAAGCAAATAGGAGATATTTTAGAAGTCAGATACAAGATTTAGCAAAAGCCAAAATCTCCATAAATGACTCATATTCAGTAGCTCTGCTGATAGCTTTCAAAGGCTTAGCCTTTGGAAGACGCAGATTCATAATCATGAGGTCCCCGGTTCAATCCCGGGTCCCGCTACTTGATAAGAATAAGGCATTTGGGAGGCTTCCACTTCTGGGTGTCTTTTTCTTTTTATCTCTTCGCGAAATCATTGTGAAATCTTCAATTACATTTCTACCAGAAGCCAACGTTGAACAATAAAAATAGCCTCAACTTACAAAAAATTGAGGCTATCGAAATATCATTTAAAAAGTTTTTCTATTCCCATTCTATAGTCGCATTAGGTTTCGGCGACATATCATAACAAACGCGATTTACATTCTTCACTTCTTTCAGAATACGGTCTGTTATCTTCATCAGGATAGGCCAATCAATCGGCTCAATAGTAGCCGTCATAGCATCCACCGTATTGACAGCGCGAATAATAACCGGCCAATCAAAAGAACGAGCATTATCACGTACACCCACAGATTTAAAATCAGGCACTACTGTAAAGTATTGCCATACTTTTTTATCCAGTCCGGCAAGTTGGAACTCCTCACGCAGAATGGCATCGGATTCACGCACTGCCTCCAAACGATCACGTGTAATAGCACCTAAACAACGTACACCCAAACCAGGTCCAGGGAACGGTTGACGGTAAACCATTTCATAAGGTAAACCTAACTCCAAGCCACAAGCACGAACTTCATCTTTAAATAATTGGCGCAATGGTTCTACAAGTTGGAATTTTAAATCTTCGGGCAAACCACCTACATTATGGTGAGATTTCACCATTTTAGCCGTTTTCGTTCCACTTTCCACAATATCCGGATAAATAGTACCTTGACCTAAGAAATCAATACCGTTCAGCTTACGCGCTTCTTCTTCGAACACACGAATAAACTCGCCACCAATAATTTTACGTTTCTGCTCCGGATCTTCTACACCAGCCAACTTATTCAGAAAACGATCGGTTACATCTACATACACAAGATTTGCCTTCAACTGGTTGCTGAATACCTCAACCACATCTTCAGACTCTCCCTTACGCATCAAACCATGATTAACATGTACGCATACCAGATTGTTACCAATAGCTTTCAGAAGTAAAGCAGCTACCACAGAGCTATCAACTCCACCCGACAGGGCCAACAATACTTTCTTATCGCCCACCTGACGCTTAATCAATTCTATCTGGTCATTGACAAAGTTCTTCATGTTCCAGTTAGCTTCAGCTTTACAAGTATCGAAAACAAAAGACTTTACTGCAGCCTTTATAGCCTCGATATCATCTGTAAATTCTGCCAACTTCACTTCACAAGTTGCTTTATCATGCCCTGCAGCCATGACAGGAATTCCCAAAGTATAGATAGCCGGATTTATATCAATAGCAACGCCATCGATTACATTATTCGGGCCACCATTGATAATAATACCCTTTACATTGGGCAATGCTTTCAGTTCTTCTACTGTGATATCGTGAGGATAAATCTCACTATAAACTCCTAATGCACGGATGGCGCGAGCCAATACCGTATTCTCATGACTACCCAAGTCAAGGATAACAATCATATCCTGCTTCATCTGATTTTGGTTGTTTTTAAGTTATTGTATTGTTATTATTCACTATCATTTTCAAACGGTCTGCAAATATAAAGATTTTTAGAGAGACTATAATGCATTGATTCTCTAAAGTTTCAGAACAGAGTAACGTTTTTTGCTGTAATATTATTCCAAATAAAAAAATGATGTTACAAACAGGCAGCAAGAACAATATTTTATAAAATAAGGAAAGGGCTATTTCTCTATAACAACATTATTATTGTTGTATGAACTAAAGAAAAAAGTAGCATTCACAAACACTATAGGGTTTGAAAGGCTTCTTTTATGCTAGATATTTTATACATTTGCTGCATAAAACATAATATTTCACCATGAACGAAGAGAAAAGTTCCTTTATAAAAGGTATAAATGAGCAACGCCCAACCGCTTATCATCAGCTTTATAATGAATATTATAAAGCATTGGTGTTGTATGCCATCAACTTTCTCTCTTCCCAACAAGCTGCCGAAGATATTGTACAGGATCTTTTTGCAACTATGTGGGAAAAGAAAATGAGATTCTTATCATTGCCTTCTTTCCGAACTTATCTTTATAATTCTATACGAAATGCCTCTCTTAATTATTTAAAACATCAGAATGTAGAATCTCTCTATCTTGAACGCTTGGCAAGCACTTATCGAGAAATCACAGAAGAAGAAGATACCAATGAAGAAGAAGTATACCGACTACTATTTCGTGCTATCGATAAATTGCCAGCACGCTGCCGGGAAATATTCCTATTGCATATGGATGGAAAAAAGAATGAAGAAATAGCTACTGTACTAGGAATTTCGATCGAAACAGTAAAGACACAAAAGAAAAGAGCTATACAATCTATCAAAGAACAGATGGGTACATGCTACTTCTTGCTCCCCTTATGTGACATTTTGTATAGTTCGAAGTTTTTTTCGTAACCAAAATAATCTTTTTTAGAAAGTTTGTACCTCTTTTTAATCTTCATGTTGTCTTATTAACAAATGATAAGACAATAGATATATGAAAATAAAATCTGGTACAGAAGAATTAATAGCCAAATATCTCTTCGGTGATATTACAGAGCACGAAAAAAAACAACTTGACAATTGGATCAAGACCTCTCCACAACACGAAGAGTTTTTCAATCGTTTACGAACAAGCGCATCGTTTCGTAAGCGTTACGAGGCATATACACAGATTAACTCACACCAGGCATGGAAACATTTCAAAAAGAAATATTACCAAGTATCAGTCACATCAATTCTCCTAAAATATGCAGCTATTTTAATATTACCTATAATAATAACAGCAGGAGGATGGTACTTTTATACTGCTTCTGAAAAACAAATATCTGACAATCTAGCCTTAGGAGATGCCATACAGCCAGGAATTCCTAAAGCGACATTAATTTTAGCCGGGAATGACAAGCAATCACTTACTCCAACATATCCAACACCAGTTAAAGTTAATCATTCCACAACTGCTATAGCTCAAAATGGTGCGCTCATCTATCCATCAACACCCAATATAAATATAGATATACCTCAAAAACAGCAGCCTGAAACAGTAGAAAAAAACACATTAACAACTGAACAAGGAAACGAATTCAGAGTAACCTTTGAAGATGGAACAACCGTACACCTCAATTATAATACAGAAATACGGTATCCTGTAAGGTTTAGTAAGTCTAAACGCATGGTTTATCTAAAAGGGGAAGCCTATTTTAAAATAGCCAAAGATACTCGTCCTTTCTACGTTGTCACTGACCAAGGAATAATCAAACAGTATGGTACAGAATTTAATGTTAATACATTCGCCTCTGGACGAACAGAAGTCGCATTAGTGAAAGGGAGTATCAGTATTATTCCTCAAGGAAGTACACAAGAACAACTCATAGAGCCGGGCCAATTGGCACACATTGAACAGAAAGGTAACAATATATCTATATACAATGTAGACCTCACTCCCTACATAGCATGGAATGAAGGACGACTTATTTTCGAAAATCGTACTTTAGAAAATATTGTCGAAATTCTAGAACATTGGTATAATGTTAATATTTCCTTTGGCACTTCCGAGCTTAAACAACTGCGATTTACTGGTAATATGGATCGTTATGCCACAATCAGCCCGATATTAAAAGCAATAGCACGTACTACGAATTTACAAATAAAAATAGAAGGAAGAGAGATTTTAATCACAGACAATTAATTACTAATTAAACAAGAAGAAAGAATGAGAAAGACAAAAAGTAGAGAAAGAATCCGAATACTTTCTCTGGTAGTAGTATTATTACTATTACCCACAATGATGTTTGCCATTCCAGAAAGTGGCAAAAAAGTAACTTTAAATCTGGAATCTGTCACTGTCAAAGATTTTTTCGATGCTTTAAGACAACAAACCGGATTAAGCTTTGTCTACAATACAGAACAGACAAAGTCACTGAAACCCATCACTATCCATGTAAAAGATGAAACTGTGGATAACGTACTACGTACTGTTCTTAATGGTACAGGGCTTACTTATAGTATGGAAAGAGATATTGTTACCATCTCTAAAGTGGAACAACAAGGGGATAAACGTTCCGCAACCGGTATTGTATCAGATGAAGAAGGATCCCCCCTGCCTGGTGTTAATGTTGTGATTAGTGATCTTCAACGATTTGCCATAACCGACAACAATGGTAAATATAATATAGAGATTCCAACTAATACCGCATGTACCATCACCTTTTCATATATCGGAATGTCTACTCAACAAGTGATGATTAATAGTGGTCGGAATGATGTACGAAAAAATATTACTCTAAAAAGTGATACTAAATTAGATGAGGTTATCGTTACTGGAATTTATACTCGTAAAGCGGAAAGTTTTACTGGAGCAGCAACTACTATTTCGAGCAAAGATCTGATGCGTGTCGGAAATCAGAATGTGTTCCAGAGCTTGAAAAATCTGGATCCTACAATATACATTGCAGATAATTTTGATATGGGCTCCAATCCCAACAGTGTTCCGGATATGTCAATGCGTGGAACTTCCAGTTTTCCAACGACAGAAAGCAGTTCTTTGCGCAGCAACTATCAAAATCAACCCAATCAACCTTTATTCATTCTTGATGGTTTTGAAACAACTGCTGAAACAATAATGGACATGGACATGAACCGAATTGAAAGCATTACAATTTTAAAAGACGCCTCAGCAAAAGCTCTCTACGGTTCTAAAGCAGCCAATGGTGTAATTGTTATTGAAACAAAACGTTTAACCGGAAATCAACAGCGTATTACGTATAATGGTAGTATTTCTTTGGAAATGCCAGATTTAACCAGTTATGACCTTTGTAATGCATTTGAAAAATTGGAAGCAGAACGTTTAGACGGAGTATATACAAGTAGTAGCGCCAATACACAAATCCAATTAGATCAATTATATAATGGACGACGAAAACTTGCATTAGAAGGATTAGATACATACTGGTTATCCAAGCCACTTCACACTGGCATAGGACATAAACATAACCTAAATATAGAATTAGGCGATTCCCAAAATTTACGTGCAATCTTAGACCTTACTTATAATCAGATTACTGGGGTTATGAAGGGATCTGACCGCCGCAATATATCGGGTGATATAAATTTATCATACAGACATAACAAACTATTACTAAAGAATATCCTATCAATCATATCTAACAAAAGTAATGAGTCCCCTTATGGAGAATTTAGCGAATATTCCAGAATGAATCCATATTGGCAAGCAACTGATGAAAATGGGAATATAGTTCAATGGGTAGAACAAATTGGCTCAACATCAACCAAAGTAGCTAACCCTATGTATAATTCTATTATCGGAACCAGCTTTACTTCCAGTTATTTACAATTCACCAATAATTTTTATGCAGAATGGCAAGTTGATAAAAATTGGAAAGCAACAGCACGTATAGGAGTCTCTGAAAAACGAAATGATATGGATGATTTCTATCCCGCCTCACATTCCATTTTTGCAAATGTTAATGATATACTTAAGCGTGGTAAGTATATTATAGAAAATGGTAAATCCAGTTCTATTTCCGGAGACTTGAATATAAACTATAATAATCAATTTGGTAAACATACTATCTTTGGAAATGCCGGTGCCTTTATCTCCGGAGAAAAATCATCAGCATATCGACATACGGCAGAAGGTTTCCCAAATAATCAGAAGGCAGATATTTCATTCGCAAAACAATATGCAGAAAACAGTACCCCTACTGGTTATTCCACAATTAACCGTGAAGCCAGCTTCCTATTAGCCGCTTCGTATGATTATGACAATCGTTATTTAGCCGATGCAACTGTTCGGGAAAGCGCATCTTCCTTATACGGTTCAGATAACCGTTGGGCCAATAGCTGGTCTTTTGGTATTGGATGGAACCTGCACAATGAAGCCATCTTGAAAGGTGTTGGATGGATTAAACAGTTAAAACTTCGAGCTTCGATTGGTTTGACTGGAAATCAAAACTTTGATACTAACGCAGCAATTGCTACATATAATTATTACACAGGCGTCGTATATGGAGGCTTAGCTGGCAAATTTACAGGAGCATATTTAGCATCCATGCCTAACTCCAAATTAAAATGGGAACAGAAAAAGGATCATAATATAGGAATTGATATGAGAGTTGCCGGATTATCCCTTTCTGTTGACTATTACTCAGCAGATACCAAGAATATGTTAACCGATGTAACAATCCCAACTTCTACAGGATTCGCAATAGTAAAAGATAATTTAGGATTGGTACGTAATTCTGGAGTTGAAGCTAAAGCTAATTATACAATATGGCAAGGAAAAGAAGGTTTTGTAAATGTATATGGAACATTTGCCTATAACCGAAATAAAATAATTCGTTTGTCAGAGAGTATGCGGGCTTACAATGAAAAAATGATGAAACAAGCAGAAGATAATAATACCTCTGCACCTGTATTAATGTATCAAGACGGATTATCTATGAAAACAATATGGGCAGTCCCTTCAGCCGGTATTGATCCGCAAACCGGACAAGAAATATACATTAAAAAAGATGGTACCTACACTTATACTTATTCAGCCAATGATATGGTCGCTGCTGGTAACTCCGATCCTAAGTATCGTGGTACAGGCGGTTTCACAGCCGAGTATAAAGGTATCGGATTAAGCGCTACTATAAGTTATCTTGCTGGTTGTCAAATGTATAATTCAACCCTCGTCAGTCGGGTGGAAAATGCAAATATTGCTTACAATGTGGATCGCCGATTGCTAATTGGTCGTTGGACTACTCCCGGACAAGTAACACCATACAAGAAATTTAATTCTGAAACAACCACACGTGCTACCACTCGCTTTGTACAGGATCGGCGTGAATTATCACTCTCTTCCATCAGTGCATATTATGAGTTTCCCAGTTCCATTTATAGGAAATTAAGTATGCAACGCCTGCGTTTATCATTCTATTTAAATGATATTGCAACGTTCTCTTCTATAAAAATAGAACGAGGTTTAACTTATCCTTTCGCAAGAAATATGTCGTTCTCATTAACAGCCACTCTCTAAATTTTATAAAGATGAAAAAATACATATTAATCCTATTAACATCCGTAGTAACATTATCCTCTTGCAGCGACTGGTTCGATGTTACTTCAGGATCTGAAATTCGAGAAAAAGATCATTATAGCACTCTTGCCGGATTCCAACAATCCTTAATAGGTTGTTATATTAGCATGACAGATAATATCCTTTATGGTAAAGAACTATCTTGGTATGCAATTGAAATATTAGGTCATCAATTTAATCCTGTGACTTCCAATTCAAGTAATAGTAAAGAAATGCAAGAATATGAAAAATTCAATTACGACCACACACAAATATTCTCGGACATCGAAAATATCTGGGCTAAAGCATATTCTGTAATAGCCAATGCCAATGAAGCATTAACTAATATGGAAGGACAGGAGTCAAGTCTGAACGAAGTCTATTATCATGTTATCAAAGGAGAACTTCTTGCCATTCGTGCATATATGCATTTTGATCTGTTGCGCCTATATGGATATGGTGATTGGAAAAACCGTTCCGCAGAACTAAATTCTAAAAAAACGATTCCATATGTAACAACTTTATCATCGATCCCAACTCCTCAACGCACAGGAAAGGAGACACTTCAAATGATTATCAACGATTTGGAAGCCGCAGAAAAATTATTAAAGGAATACGACCCGATCACAAAAAAACATCCGGCTTCTTATTACACAAGTATAGATGCAGATGGTTTCTTCAAAGATAGAACTTTACGACTCAATTATTATGCAGTCAAAGCATTGGAAGCACGTGTATATTTATGGGAAGGCAGTAAAGAAAGCATAGACAAAGCTTTAAATGCTACTGAAGAGATAATCACAGCTATCGGTGATAATGGAATTGTTATGGACGATATGTACACTTACTCCTACCTGTTACCAGAAATTTCTCAATCTAACCGTTCTCTAGCATCCGAAGCTTTATTTAGCCTAAATGTTTCAGACGTTACGTCCAAAATTACCTCATATATAATACCCAACTTCGTCAACACAGACTATACAGCTATGTATATATCTCCAACAGATGTTGAAAATATATATGAAGGCATAAATTCAGATGTTCGTTTCACACGAATGTTAGATCAAACCCAAAGTGATTCCAGAGGATATGTCCCTATGAAAATTCATCAAGCAAGTTTAGACGAATTCAATAAGAACCGCTTGTCTCTAATACGCTTGCCTGAAATATTCTATATTGCTGCAGAATGCTATGCAACAAGTGCAACCCCAAATCTTGACATGGCATTACAAAGGCTAAATAAGATTCGCGAAAACAGAGGTATCAGCACCCCTCTTGAAGATCTAAATGCAGATCAAATCATAAAAGAAATACAAAAAGAATATCACAAAGAATTCATTTCCGAAGGTGTCATGTTCTATTACTATAAGCGAACAGGGTGTAAATCCATTCCTAATTATAGTGAAGAGATGACAGATACGCAATATTTATTGCCTTATCCTACCTTCGAAATACAATCCGGTCGTGTACAATAAACAATATTAATATGAAAAAAATAATTATAAAATCAGTCTTAGCGATAAGCTGTTTCTCTTTATGCCTCATTAGTTGCGGCAAGGAAGAAATACCATATTTTGACAGTCAATATAATGCTGTCAGATTCAATTCTACGAATGAGTACGATGCAGAAACCGACATATTTAAAGGGAATTATTCTTTTCTGGAGAATCCCTTTGATAAATATGGTGAATATGAATTGCCTTTAGTTTTGGTCGGAAATGTATCGACAGAAGACCGTACTGTGAATTATGTAATCAATGCGGAGGAAACCACTGCCCCCGAAAACAGTTATGAAATAACTGCTGCAGTGATTCCCGCAAATAGTTTAAAAGGAACAATAAAAATAAGGCTGTTTAATACTGATGAAATACAAAATGGAGCATCATATAAACTTTATATCCAGCTAAAGGAGTCATCAACTCTAGGGTTAGGACCTAAAGAATATATCACAGCAACGTTAAGTTGGAACAGCAATATCATTGCCCCTCCGGCAACTGAACGATATTTATGGATGACATATAACTCACTAATAAAATCATCTCTAGCTCCAACCTCTTCTTCTACAACGGCTTATAGTTCCAATGCTTTAAAAACAATTGTAACAGCTTTAGACTGGGATGATTGGGACGATATGACTGCGCATCCTGACCAACCACAGAGACCAACATATTTTACATATAAATATCTCGCCAATTATAGATTATTCGTAACAGACAAATCATATGAAGCTTATGCTGCAAAATTAGCGGATTATCTAAAAAAGTATCAGAAAGAACATCCCGATGCCCCCCTAGTTCATAACGAAGGTAATTTGAAAGGACAAATTATAGAAGCCAGAACATATTAATTTATATAATTCTATAAAATTATGAAGAAAAATAATATAACTCAATTAATAATATTACTGCTGCCTAATATTCTCTGGTTTACTTCTTGTTATGAGGATAAAAGTTCATTTGTAACAAACCTTATTCCAGAAGTACAAATTAGTATAAACGATAAAAATCAAGAAAATTCAATATACGTAGGTTATCAATCTCCTGTCGATATTGTACCATCTATTACCCAAGATGGTTTTGATGGTTCTAATTTGCGCTATGAATGGGCTGTAACCGAGGAACCCTCAACTAGCAATCCTGTTTATGAAATTATTGGTACAGAAAAAGACTTTCATGGTATTATAAATCGTCCTATATCAAATGGAGCCTATACGTTAAAATTGACTGTAACAGATGTAGCAAATGATAACTTACAATATATTTATTCTTGGGAATTATATGTACAAAGTAGCTTCCTAGACGGATTGTTAATCGCAGATAGTGAAAACGGAACAACAACAGATCTCACTTTGATTAACAATTCTCAAATAACAAATCAATATACAAAAGAAGAAAGAATATTTCGTCACATACTAGAAACTGCTAATGGAGCAGCATATGATGAATTATTGACTTCATTAACCTATGAGGTGATGGGGAACACAGCAATACTTGGTAGTTCTCACTTAAATCAGATTTGGGCTATTTCTTCCACAGGAAAAAGCATTCGTTTCAACTGTGAGGACTATTCAATAAACGGGACATGGGAAGATGAAAAAATATTTTTATATTGCCCCACCGATTTTCAAGTAAAATCTTATATTCGTTCTTCACAACTTTTCATCGCTTATACAAATAATGGACTATATTCATTCTTAAACGTAGCAGGTAACAAATTCTCTATGCCTAATTCTGTTTTTAATGGATTTGAAATCAATAACAATGTATATGCAGCAAATTCTTCATTTAGTATTGGGGACAACCATTTAGTATGGTTAGATAAACCCAAAGGTGCCTTTTATTCCTTAAATGGCACGAGTTATAACACATGTACTCCGTATATCTCAAATCCAGATTTCGATCCTAATGACATGGGAAGTCAAACAGCTATTGCCGCAACAAGTTCTCAAGATGGCTCATTGGCCACTTTCTTACTTAAAGACGATAATAGTGGAAATTATGCTATTTACACTTTAAGCCAATATAAAGCAGAAGAAGGACATTATGAAGATCCTGATAATTGGGAGGGATGGATTGTGACTTCACCAGAACAACCAGCAGCTGCAAAAAACAAATATATTATTCCAACGACAGGAAAAACCTTACTAGACAAAGCTGTATCTATTTTCTTCGGACATACAAATAATGTATTATATGTAGTAACAGATGCAGCTATATACTCATTTACTTACGGTATGGGAAATGAAGTATCTGTCTCCACCACCTCACAGTTTACCCCCAGTAACGGAGAAAAAATCACAAAAGCCAAGCTATATCAACAAGGACAATACACTAATCAAATTAATGTAATGACTGGTAATCCACCAACTATTGCCCCAAATGCATGGAATAACAAAGCCCTCATTATTGTGACCCAATCCGCAGAATTTAACGGAAAAGTCTCAATTGTTCCGATGAAACAGGCCGGTGCAGGAACCTTGGATATTTCTAAAGCCCTAATCTATGATGGTTTTGGTAAAATCCTAGATGTAACAACAACCGGATATTAATCTAATTTCATAAAAATACATTAAAGAACTGATATGAAAAAGAAAATCCTCTTACTTGCAGCAATGGTGGTAGCTTCGTCTACCACCATTGACGCACAGCGTAAATTTCCATTCTTCTGGAAAAAAAAGAAGGCAAAAACAGAACAAACAACTCCTGCTAAAAAAGAAAGTGAATATGACAAACTATTCAAGAAAAAGCATGAAATAGCCAAAGGACTGATTACTCTCCATCTGCTGGATGGAAAAGTATATTTTGAACTTCCTGTGAATTTAATCAATAAAGATATGCTTATTGGTTCCACTGTCACCAGTATCTCTGATAATGGCAATGCAGTAGTCGGTTCTAAACCGACCGATCTTCTTCACGTAGTATTCACACGCAATAAAACACATGTACAGTTACGTCAGGTAAACACTGACTATATTACTGGTAACACACAAATTGATGAAGCTTTACGCAAAAGTACACTGGGAGCAATTTTAAGCAACCAAAAGATTCAAGCATACAATAATGACTCTACTGCTATCGTTTTTGATATGAGCAGCGTCTTCCTGGGCGACAATAAAAAGATGAGTCCCTTCGACAAAAATTCTATTTATGGAATGTACAATCGTACAGAGAATTATCAATCCGACTGCTCGTACATTTCACAAATCAAGGCTTTCAAAGATAATGTTTCTATTAAAAGCTGTCTGTCATATACATTCTCTGTCAGCAATTCACAAGGAACATCACTCATAAAAGACCGTCCATTCACCGCAGAAATGACACGTTCCATCATGCTGTTAAAAGAAAAGCCTTATCGTCCACGTATGGCAGATTACCGGATCGGTGTATTTTTTACCGGACGCGAACAACTAGGCGAAGGAGCTAAAACGACCGTACCCGTTTACTATGCCAATCGATGGGATATACAACCGTCCGACACCGCCGCCTACTTACGTGGAGAGAAAGTGAAACCCACTAAACAGATTGTCTTCTACATCGATAATACTTTCCCAGAGAAATGGAAACCATATCTGCGGGAAGGAGTCACCCAATGGAATGAATTATTTGAACAGATTGGATTCAAAGATGTTGTAGCAGCCAAAGATTTCCCGACAGATGATCCGGAATTCGATCCCGACAATATCAAATATTCATGTGTCCGCTATGCTCCATCAAGCATTGAAAATGCAATGGGACCATCATGGGTAGACCCGCGAAGCGGAGAAATCCTGAATGCCTCCGTATATCTATATCACAATGTCATCAAACTTATCAGCAACTGGTTGTTCGTGCAAACAGCACAAGCCGATAAAGATGTACGCACAGTCAATATTCCGGATGAAATGGTTGGAGATGCGTTGCGCTATGTACTTTCACATGAAATCGGGCACTGTTTAGGGTTTATGCATAACATGGGAGCTTCTTCCACCTTCCCGGTAGATTCTTTACGTTCACCGGAATTCACACAGAAGTATGGTACCACTCCTTCCATCATGGACTATGCACGCTTCAACTATGTAGCACAACCTGGCGATAAAGAACGTGGCGTTAAATTGACTCCTCCCCGCTTTGGTGAATACGACAAATACCTCATTAAATGGACGTATACTCCAGTATTCAATGTTAATTCTGCAGAGGAAGAAGCAATTATAACAGGCAAATGGATCAGTGATGCCATTAAAGAGAATCCAGTGTACCGATATGGAAAACAACAAGTATATGGAGTTGTTGATCCCCGTTCACAAACGGAAGATATTGGTGACAACTCTATGAAAGCAACTCGATATGGCATCAAGAACCTTAAGTATATCATGAATAATCTGGAAAGTTGGATTTCCGAAGGTGACGATACATACGAATACCGTGAAGATTTATTTATTGGTATCGTAGAACAACTTGCAATGTACGTTACCCATGTAGCAGGCAATGTAGGCGGCTATTTTGTCAACGAAGTTAAAGAAGGGGACACAATGCCACGTTTTGCACAGATCCCAAAGGCACAACAAAAAGAAGCCCTGAATTACCTATTCGAGATTTATAACGATCTGAATTGGCTTGACAACAAAAACTTGTTAACTAAATTCCCAATTTCCGGTTCCCCTAAACAAACTATTCAAAACTTCATGTTGAGATATATACTGCCTGTACCTTTTCAGGTATCACAATACGAAGGATTAGAAAAAGATTCATTTACTGCTGCCGAGGCTTTCAACATGATATACAATTTTGTATGGAAACCGACCATTTCCGGATGTACATTAACAGAATCCCAAATGAATCTCCAGAAACAATATATATACATGATGATGCAAACTGCCGGTTTCACAATCAAAGGAGCTGGGAAAGCATTGGCCGGAGAAAAACCACTTGACATCAATCACCGCCAGTTCGGATATACTTGTTGCCAAGGACATGCTATCAAAGAGGATGTTATACACAACCCTGTAGCAGGTTTTGAATGGAGACCGTTGAATCGTTTTTCTATGACGGCTAAAGTTACACAAGCAGATGTATACGCATATATAGCTAAAGCCAAACAACTGATGAAACAAAAGGCAGCCAGTGCATCAGGGAAGACGAAAGCTCACTATGAATTATTATTAAAGATGCTCGACATCAACTTAAAATAAGGGAGGGACAAAAGATGAAAATACTATTTTTATGGTTGATGCCAATTTTGTTGATTATCGGATCAACAAATGAAGCCAATGCCCGCTCCAAAAAGAAAAAAGGAAAAGCAAAAACCGAACAACAGACTGACAGTGTTCAAAAGAAAAAAAAGAGTGTCTACGACAAGCTTTTCAAAGATAAGAAGAAACATACAGTCAATAAAGGGACAATCACAGTTCATCAGTACGAGGATAAGATTTATCTGGAACTACCGATTGAATTAATGGGACGGGATTTTTTAGTAAACTCTGCCATCACTACTGCAAGTGACATTTCGCTGGCGGGCACAAAAGCTGCTCAAAGCAGGTATCTGATTATTGATAAAACCGATTCATTAATATTATTCCGAGATCCGAAATACAATGTTCGCCTCAACGAACAGGACGATAATCAAGAAGCGGCTTTTGCATTATCTCGTAGTAATGCTATTTACAAAGCATTTCCAATTGAAGGATACACCAGCGATTCAACGGCTGTTGTATTTAATGCCACTTCCTATTTCTCTTGTTCCAATAAAGATGTACTCAATCTTAGCGGACGCAGTTATGGAGGTATGCTCACAATTGCAAGCGCTTCCCCTCAAAGTAAAACATCTTTTGTGGACTCTGCAGATGCATTCGACAATTGTATCAGTATCACTCAAAACTGTACTGCAAAGTTGAGCATCAGCATCATGGGATTCGTCTCCAAAGAACAACCGGAATTAACCATGTCGGTACAAACGACACTAGCCCTACTGTCGAAAGAAAAAATGAACACCCGCGAAGCCAACCCACGTGTAGGAACAGGTTATATCTCATACACGGACTATCGTAATGAAAAACGTTTCAAGAAAGGATATTATGTTACACGGCGTAATATAACGACGCAACAACCTGTTGTCTTCTACATCGACACTCTGATTCAAGATAGCTGGGTAAAAGCCATCCAAAAAAGTGCAGATGAATGGAATATAATATTTGAAGATTTAGGAATAGGAAAACCAATCATAATAAAACCGTATGAGAAAGGTTCAACTTTCCGTGCTAATAACCCAATGATAAATACGATTGCTTTCCTGAATAACAACAACTCGGAAGTTACCGCGTACAATGTCACTGACTTACGCACTGGAGAAATCTTAAGTACCAAGATAGGAGTACCACGCGACCTTGCCGTCAGCGTACGTCGCAATGGAGTATACCAAATGGCAGAGATTGATCCGCGCTTCCGGACTTATTACATTGCCGATGAGGTGATCTGTGAGAATCTAACAGCACGTATGCTAAAAGCATTTGGGATTAGTTTGGGATTGGCAACTAATTTGGCTGGTTCTGCAGCATATTCCCCTGAAGAACTGCGTTCACCCGAGTTTACTCAAAAATATGGTATCACAGCTTCAGTCATGGACAACGTATTATACAATTATCTGGCACAGCCCGGTGATAAAGAAAAAGGAGTGGTAT
This sequence comes from Bacteroides sp. AF32-8BH, assembly GCF_003435205.1. Taxonomy (NCBI): domain Bacteria; kingdom Pseudomonadati; phylum Bacteroidota; class Bacteroidia; order Bacteroidales; family Bacteroidaceae; genus Bacteroides; species Bacteroides sp. AF32-8BH. Next base: position 16,695 of record NZ_QVLZ01000055.1, read on the forward strand.
TGATTGTCGACAAACCGGGTGTATGTGATGCATTTACGCTCAAATATCTGTATGCCGCCACCAGTGAAAATGAATCAGACATGTTGAAGAAATGGGCTATGGAACACGATGGAGATCCACGCTATTTCTATGGAAAGCGTTCACCAGCTTATGCTACAGACCCGCGTTGCCAAAACTATGATTTAGGTAATGATCCGATAGCCTCTTTAAATGCACAAATCGCTCATGTGAAGTATGTAGTTAAAAATAGTCCTGCCTGGTTTCACGACAATAATATTCCCAATGATTACCGGGAGTTATTTCCTGATTTTGTGATTATTGAATTAATCAATAAAACATTGTCACCTGTATCTTCTTATATCGGAGGTATTTATATCAATGAAGCCAACGAAAAAAGCAATGTACCTTCATATCAACCGGTATCGGCAGATATGCAAAAGAAAGTCTTACAAAAGATATTCAGTACCTTCTATGATTTAAGTTGGCTAGACTCTAATAAGGATTTTTTGCGTTTAGGTGGTGTCAATCCTGATATGTCAACATGGATTTACAATAACGGGTATCCAATGATGTCATTAATGTTTCGTTTGATGCGCATGGGATTGAGCGTAGAGAAATCAACTAAACCATATACCCAGGAAGCATATTTGAATGATATAGAGAAACAATTATTCAAAGAAACTTTAAATGGGAAACCTTTAAGTGCTCCAATGATTGCACAACTGTCTGTATATATCAGTTCTTTAAAAGGAATGTGTCCTACATTAAAGGCTATTGATAAGGCTGTATCAACAAAAATTACTTCTATTGCTCTCAACGAGCAAACTAATCATAAGTTACAAGCATTAGGATTGCTGACAACTTTAGCCCCTATATCTGCAACAGAAAAACAATCTGGTATGGAACCTATGACTTCTGTTAATTTTTACTCCGGTACAGATATCGAAGCCATTTGCTATGATAAGTTGAAAAGTGCACGTCGCTATTTGATACAAGCTCGTTCTTTGGCTAGTAATGATATTGAACGTGGAAAATGCGATTATTTGATAGCGATGATTGACAGGGTAATTTAGCCTTTCCTCACCATTCAACGTGTATGTTTATAAAAAGTTTAGTGATAGTAAAATGTATAACAATTAAAAAAATTATATTATGAAGCAGATTATTTTATTCATTGTATTCATATTTACTACAATGACGTGCACATTTGCACAGAATTCAAATTCTTCTCCAACAACAAAAGTCAAAGATGAAAAAAATAGCGAACAAATTCTAGAAAACAATAAAGATCAGTTTGGTATCTCATCAAAAGGAATATTTGGAAAATTAATAAAAGGAATTGTGTATGATGCTGGAACAAGAGAACCAATAATTGGAGCTAATGTTGTCGAATTGGGGACTTCTAATGGGACAGTTACTGACATTGATGGCCAATATAGTCTAAGAGTTTCTAATGCGAGTCAAAAAATACTCGTAGCAAGCTATATAGGATATGTAACACAAGCCCAAAAAATTGGAGGGCATGAAGTTGTTAATTTCTTTTTAGTAGAAGATACACAAACCCTACAGAAATAACAAGAATCACATACTATCACTAAACTTTTTATAAAACAGCAATATGAAAAGATTTATTTCTATTTTTTTATTGTTATACATTACTTTACCGATAAATGCTCAAGATAAAACAAATGAGCTATCGGGATTTATTATACACAAACAAGAAAATGGATCTAATGGTTCATTAGACGGTGCCAATATCTTTTTGATCTATGCAAAAGACACACTGAAAACAACAAGCATAAATGGAGTATTCCGTTTCAAACCCATAAAAACAGGAAAAGCAAAACTCATTATCACTGCAATAGGGTGTCGGAAAGTTGAAAAAGAATTAAATATAATAGCTGGAAAGAATTCTAATCTTTACATAGAAATTTTGGATGAATCCATCCAACTGGAGGAAGTCACCATCAAGGGCAGAATCCCCATTGTGACCCAAAATGGCGACACGCTAATATTCAACCCGAAGGCAGTCAACGTACAAGAAGGGGATGTCGCTATGAATATAGTCGAGCAACTTCCCGGAACAGAGACTGACGACCATTCCGTCAAAATCATGGGAAAACAAGTAACCAAAACTTATATAGACGGCAGACTAATATTCGGAAGTGACCCAATGGCAGCACTAAAGAATCTTTCTGCAACAGATGTATTAAAAATCAAGGCTTATGATGAATATGAAAATACGAAAACAAAAAAACTAATGTACAGAGGGGATCTCACCAGAGTGCTCAACATAGAAACCAAAAGCAAACTCATCAGCTCATGGAAGGCACACCTATTGGCTAGTACAGGCAGCAACATGGACTCAAAGAACGACAGAGGAAAGTTCCGTAAAGGGCTCGGACTCACCACTAACTTTTTCTCCGAGAAATTTTTACTCACAAGTAATGTATTTCACAATAATATCAACCGAAAATCAAATAATATCAAAAATGTTCTTTCCATTTCCGATCCTGGTAGTACTTACAACGAAACGACTTATGCAGATCTGGCTACGGAACGCTCATGGGACACAGAAAATGGAACATACGGTACATTTAGAGCATTTTACACTTTCGGATATAATCGCGATAATACAAATACACGATCCGAACAACATTATTTTCCTAGCAACAATTATCAGCAGCGCCTTTATGAAGAACAAAATAGCAACAGTGACAGAAAACAAAATCACTATTCCGAATTTTCTTTCTCCAATTCAAATGACAAATGGGGAGAATTCCGTTGGAACCAGCTTATAACATATAACAACAACAAAGATTGGCAATCGCTTTACATCTATAATGAAGAAAACAATCTTCAAACATCGAAAAGCCTGATGCATTACGATAATCTAAACAAGAATTTTCATGTGAAGGAAGATGTCAGTTATGTCAACAGTATTACCGACAGAATCGGATATACATTAGAAAGTTCAGTAGATATAAATAAAGGCAAAAATCATTCATTACGGATAGACACATTAGAAAGTTCGACAACACAAACTTATCTGACTATTCCATCAAAACTCCGCAATACGGAGTGGAACGGCAATGCGCAATTAATATATATACTGAATCCAGAAAATGACACCCAAATATCTTTTGACTATTCCGTTAAATACGAAAACGGATGGAAACACCAATTCGCTTGGAATATGTTGAGCCCCACAAATCCACAAACAGACGAAGCCAATACATATAGTTATAAAATAAATAACCTGACACAAAAACAGGAAGTTTCATTTCACTTTTTTCCTTTTCAAAAAACAAGTTGTGACATTTCAGCCGGACTGAAGGAAAGTACACTTAAGCGGAAAGAAAAAGAAATGGACAACTACCGTAAAACATTCATCTCTCCAACAGTAGCAATATCTTTTGTGCATACAGATATAACAAAGTCATGGAGTGCCGCTTACAGACTGCATAATTTTGCACCAAACATAGTGCAGTTACGCCCACAAATAGATAACAGCAATCCTTACATGCTGCGCAGTGGAAATCCCAACTTAAAACAATCATATCTACATTCGTTCCTCTTCAATTGCAATCGTATGTTAGGAAAACATAACCACACCATAGGTGTTATTATCAATGCCTCTATCCGCCAACACTCTCCTGTTGCAAAGACAACCTATTACAATGCCGAAACTTATCTACCGGAATTGCAATATACAGCACCTGCACACAGTTCTCTAATTAGTTTTGAAAACGTAGAAGGATATTGGGACATAAAAGGCAAATTGATATGGCAGGCGCCTATACGTAGCATAAAATCCAAATATACCTTATCTACCGGATTCAACTACGAACATAACCCATATTATATAGGAGAAAATAAGACAACAACACGTACCTATGATCCATCGCTCGAACATTTCCTACTTTGCAGCCTAACTAAAAGATTAAAAGTAACAATCAGTGCCAATACCCATTATGTACATAGCATCAATACTGAAAATTATACAGGTAAAACATTCTATCAGACGGCAGGAGCAATGTTAGATATAAGCCAAATATGTAAATACTTCTATCTAAGTAGTCATTATAATTTCATTTTCAGCCGTGATTATGGAATCAATAAAGAGATTAATCGCAATCACACCCTAAACTTGAATGTAGGCTGTAAAGTGTTAAATCGCAAAGGAGACATTAGTATTGCCGCATATGATCTACTAAATAGTCATCGGACTTTCAACAGCCAAATGTATTCCAACTACATTCAAAACACGTGGACAAATTATTATGGACGGTTTTTCACCATAAATTTTGCTTATCGGTTTGGTAAAGTGAAATCGAACTACGAAGGTACTACAAATGACGGAAGCATACGCGAATATAGGCCGATGTCCGGCAAAATATGAATCTTATATTAGCTTTTTCTTATATAGGTATACCTATGGAAGTTACAATTAAAGCAAATACAGGTGTCATTAGAGTACAGATGCGTTCTGATGCTCAACAGTTAGATTATACATCTGAAAACTTATTTCCATTTACAAAATCTAATTTTTAAATGTAGCCTTCGATGAAAAATGTAACTTCTATAATCTATATTTCATGTATATTACTCTCTCTCTGTAATATACACATACTGTATGCTCAAAAGATAACTCCACCAGATTCCACTACTATACAACAAAAGGTTACTAAATATGGAAAAGTAAAGCTGCGCACAAGTATTATGCAAGTAAGTCTTGATGCAGTCAAGGCAAATCTGATATGTGGTAAAGATACATTGAAAGAAGATTATAAAAGTTCAGTTTTTTTCTTTTGGAATAAAGTTCCCGTCGGTATCGCACGAGCCATCGTGTGGGCCGACGGATTCATCGCAGATTCCGATACACTTTATGTACACGAGGGACAAACTACACAAAAAGACTTTTATCTGACCGACCGCGTTATACAATTACAGGCCGTAACAATAAAAGGCAAAATTCCCGCTATGGTATATCGAGGCGATACTATCCGTTTTAATCCACAAGGAATCAACATATTGGAAGATGATGTGGCACGAAATATTCTGGAACAAATGCCGGGAGTAGAAGTTTCGGAAAAGAGTGTAAAAGTTGCTGGAAAAGATGTAGAAAAGACATACGTTGACGGCAAAAAGATTTTTGGAGAGAATCCAATGAATGCATTGAATCACCTTCCTGCCAATGATGTTGTATATATATCCGCTTATGATGAAGATGAGCATAAAGAGCAAACACGTAAAAACAGAAAAGGTAAGAAACGCAGAGTTCTGAATATTGAGACAAAAAGCAAATTAGTAAACTCGAAGGAAGGGAATCTAATAGCAAGTATCGGAGGAAATATGGAAAAAAAACAACTTGCAGACCATGATGTACGCTATGGCATAGGAGGTACATTTAACTTCTTCTCAGAGAAAATGTTGGTAGCGATCAATACCATGCACAACAATTTAAATAGAACAACCAATCAACCGCAAATGTTCCTCAGTACCAAGAACCCATCGCAAACTTACAGTGAAAATAGCTTTGGAGGCATCAATCTGTCCCGTCGTTGGGAAAAAGAGACAGGATTTTATAAAGAAATAAAAGGCAGCTATCAGTTTGCACGAAGCGCAACAGAAGCAAATACCCGAACTGAACAAGAATACTTCGCTACAGATGCCTTCTGGCAAAAGAGCTATCTAAACCAATATCAGAACACAAATCAGTATAATAAACATACTATGAGTACTGGATTCAGTATGAATGATAAGAAATGGGGCAATCTGATTATTGATTATACATTATCGACTAATCATTCAAAACAACATACATTGCAACAAATAACAAATAGCATAGATGAGATCCAATCTACCGGCATTTTACAACAAAATGGCAATGGTAAATCTCAAGAGATGCAAGGAGCAGTTAGTTGGAATAAATTCTTCGGAGACTGGAACTATTCCGTCAACGCGAACTATTCGAATAGCTCGTCCAACGGAGAAGAAAACCGGGAAAACAAAACACAAAATGAGGCTAGTGGAAGTCTACAAGAGATCATAGCCATTCCAACAAATGGAAGAGGAAATAAATGGGAAGCCAAAACAGGATTAAAGCGCATGTTATCAAAAGATAAATATTCATTCATCGAATTAATATACAATTTTGTATCGGACAATCGCCATATCAATCAGCTTGCATGGAACAAAATAACAGGAGAAACAGACCCTACAAATACATATAATTACCGAAATTCCCTGATAGAACATACCCCTGAAACGACCGTTATTCTACCCGATTTGGGAATCTTCAACATTGATATTTCAGCAGGGTGGAAACATTCCATTATTAAGGATAGAAAAGAAACGGCACAAACAAAATTTGAAAAATCATTTAACGCATTAAAAGGAGAAGTACAAATTTCTTTAGGAGGAAGATTTAGTGAAAAAGCAGAGCACACAATCAAATATACCATAAATAGTCAACTCCCCAATATAGCACAACTACGTTCAGAAGTCAACAACTCTAATCCTTACTTTATCAGCAGTGGAAATCCAAATCTGAAAGCCAGTACCATACATAAAATTTGGTGGAAAGAACAGTATCGCTTTAATGACTACGGACATTTGATAAATTCGGAATTAACTCTAGCTTTCATAAAAAACAGCATCTCCAATAGGAGCACTTATTTTAACAAAGCAACTTACTTGCCTGATTTTAACTATACGGCTATTGCAAATAGTACGCTCAGCAGTTACGACAATCTAAATGGAGCATGGAATATAGATTGGGATATTTCCTGGATGTATCCCATCGTAAAAATCAAATCCAATTTAGATGTTAATATTAACAATAAGTATGAACATTTGCCTTACTACTATGATAATATACGGGATATAACGAAAATAAGCACAACAAGGATAGGAACCAGATTCGCTACCAATCTGATTCCTCGATTACGTGCATCAGCCTATTGGAGCATCCACTATCGACAAGCCTCCAATAAAGTGAATGACCAATCGAACCGGATATTAACAAATCGTTTAACGGTAGACATGACGTGCACTCCCATGTTGAAGTACTTCTTTACAAAGGTATCATATACCTATCAACATCAGAACAACAAAACCTATCATCAAATTGATAAAGAAAATATCTTAAATATTTATGCTGGAGCGAAAGTATTCAACCGACAGGCAGAAGTAAGCATTACAGCATTTGACTTATTAAATTCATATCATAACCGTATTATCCAAATGAAAGATAACCATACCAGTTATATTGACAGAGAGAACTTCGGGCGGTATTTTACCATAAATTTCTCCTGGAAATTCAGAAAAATCAAATCGAACCGGATGGATATTTCAAGAGGGGTTGCATGGTAATATGAATAAGAAATCTATTAATCATTTAAAATAAAAAGTATGAGTACTCCTATTGTCGAAGTCAAGCATTTATCCCATCGTTATAGTGTCGATTGGGCCATTCGCGATATCAATTTTTCTATTGAAAAAACAGGAATATTAGGTCTGTTAGGGTCTAATGGAGCAGGTAAATCCACCACTATGAATATCATCTGTGGAGTTTTAAATCAAACGGAAGGGGATGTATTTATCAATGGCATCGATCTACGAAAAAATCCGGTTGAAGCCAAAAAACATATTGGTTTCTTACCTCAAAAGCCACCTCTCCATCCAGACTTGACTGTCGACGAATATCTCATACACTGTGCCACATTGCGGAGAATAGAGAAATCAAAAGTTCGTGAAGCCGTAGAAATAGCCAAAGAACGTTGCGCTATTGCCCATTTTAGCAAACGGCTGATAAAAAATCTTTCAGGCGGATATCAACAAAGAGTAGGAATTGCACAGGCTATTGTACATAATCCTCCATTCGTAGTACTTGATGAACCTACAAACGGGCTTGATCCTAACCAAATTGTCGAAATACGCAATCTGATTAAAGAAATTGCTGAAGATCATTCTGTCCTACTCTCCACTCATATCCTGTCGGAAGTGCAAGCTACCTGCAATGATATTCGTATGATTGAACATGGTAAAGTCGTATTTTCAGGTAGCATGAAAGACTTTGACAACTATGTGGTTCCAAGTAGTTTCACCGTTACATTTGCCCTTCCCCCTTCTATAGAAGAACTAGCAAAGATAGAACATGTGTTGAATATAGAAGAACTCTATCCCGGTACATTCCGGATACGCTTTGATGACGATGAAAACATAACTGAACGAGTAGTAGCCTTAAGCATACAAAACGGATGGCGGCTGAAAGAAATCACGATGGAACGCTGCTCTCTTGACATAATCTTTGCACAACTATCGGGAAAACTTAAAAATAATATCTAACATGACGGATTTAAAGATTATAATGCGTATTGCCCGAACCGATCTGGCCATTTTATTCTATTCGCCGATTGCATGGTTCATATTGATTGTTTTCTCATTCCTGACAACATCAAGTTTTACGTCATTAATGGAGAATATAGTGACCGACTATGATCTGTCAGGAGGCAAAGAAGTTTCTTTGAGCGGTATCTGCTTCTTAGGTAGTTACGGTTTTTTGTCCTCCGTCGTATCAAACATATACATCTATATTCCATTGTTGACAATGGGACTCATCAGTCGCGAAACGGCATCGGGTTCAATCAAACTGGCATATTCATCCCCAGTCACCAGTGGTCAGATCGTATTGGGTAAATATCTTGCAGCCATCGGATTTGGTTGCTGTCTGATGCTTGTCCCGATAGCCAGTGCTATTTATGGCAGTTTGGTAATCCCTTCTTTTGATTGGGCTCCTGTACTAGTCGCCCTTCTAGGACTCTATTTATTAATATGCGCCTATTGCGCTATCGGGCTCTTTATGTCCTCACTCACGACTTATCAAGTAGTAGCAGCAGTTGGGACACTTATTGTATTAGCCATACTGAATTTTGTAGGAAATATCGGCCAGGAATACGATTTTATACGCGAACTGACTTATTGGCTGTCAATAAACGGAAGAACAATCGATATGCTGAATGGAGTAATTCGGAGTGAAGATGTGATTTATTTCGTGGTCGTAGTAACCCTTTTCCTGACATTTACCACTTTCAAACTTACATCCGACCGACGAACTATCAGTCGTTTCCGGCAAGCAATCAGTTATCTGGGATTTTTTGTCGCAGCAATGGCAATTGGCTATTTCACTTCACGTCCGGGAATGATCAAGGTATGGGATACAACACGCACAAAACTAAACTCACTTACCGAAAATAGCCAACACGTATTAGCTAAATTGACAGGACCGGTAACTATTACCAATTATGTTAACCTACTTGATAACAAATCATATCGCTACCTCCCTATCATGAAGAAAGCGAATGAAACAATCTTCGAACCTTATTGTCTCGCTAAACCGGACCTGCAAGTGAAATATGTCTATTATTATGATTTCGCCCCCAACGGCGTTGCAAATAATCCTAAGTTTCAAGGCAAAACAGTAGATGAGATGCGTGATTATATGACCATGATTTATAACTTGAATCCTCATTTATTCAAATCTCCGGAAGAAATCCGCCAAATCATCGACCTGCGTGAAGAACAAAATACATTTGTTCGCATTATGGAAACGCAAGATGGAAAACGTACCTTCATCCGTGATTTTGAAGATATGGATGCAACGCCATCCGAAGCGGAAATTACAGCAGCCATCAAAAAGATGATTTCAACTCCTCCCACTGTTGCCTTTATCAAAGGAGACGGTGAACGTGAGGTGTCCAAATCCGGTGACCGCGATTATAGCAACTTCTCCATTGAGAAATATTCTAGAGCCGCCTTAATTAATCAAGGCTTTGATGTCTGCGAGATCGACATTTCTCACGGAGACACCATTTCTTCCCTAATCAATATCGTGGTCCTTGCAGAAATGAGAACCCCGCTTACAGAAAAAGGAGAAAATCAACTGGAGGCTTACCTGGCTCGTGGAGGTAATTTATTTATTCTCACCGATACAGGCAGGCAAGAAGTTATGAATCCTTTTTTAAGCAAATTCGGTATCAAAATGGAAGAATACCAACTGGCACAATCTTCCGTTGATTTCTCTCCTAATCTGATTCTAGCCAAAGCAACCCGTGAATCGGAAAAACTTACATTCGGATTCAAAGAAGATTTTCTCCAATATGATTTACGCGTCTCTATGCCCGGATGTGTAGCCCTTACATCCTCCGACAACGATTACGGCTTCCAATATACTCCGATTCTTGAAACAAACGCCAAAGGTGTATGGATTGAAAAAGAACAAACAGATTTACAGGAATTGCCAGTAGAATGTAATGCTTCGGCAGGAGAGAAAGAACAAACCTATATCACAGCCTATGCCCTTTCACGCCAACTGAAAGATAAAGAGCAGCGTATTATCATCTCTGGTGATGCAGATTGCATAAGCAACACCGAACTGACTCTTTCACGCGAAGGATATAGATCAGGAAACTTTAATCTGATTATCGAAAGCTTCCGCTGGCTTTCCGGAGGAGAATTTCCGATCGACGTACGCCGTCCCCATTGTACCGATAACAAACTTTCGATCGGAGTGAAAGATATTGGTACAATGAAAACTATTTTCATAATCATTATACCAGCTATCCTCTTACTTATAGGAGTTGGCATCTGGTTTTTCCGCAGAAGAAATTAATAAGAGAAAAAGATGAACTTAAAACTTATACTTAGAATAGCCCGTACCGAACTAGCGGTACTCTTTTACTCACCGGTCGCATGGTTGCTACTGATTGCATTTACATGCCAGGTAGGATTCGATTTTATGAATATCCTGACGGAAATAGTAAAAATAAAAGCATTGGGCAACACGATCACTTTCAGTGTCACAGCCGGTTTTGTCCTTGGTCTCAAAGGAATATATGAAGTAATTCAGGAAACGATCTATCTGTATATTCCTTTATTAACCATGAACTTGATGAGTCGTGAATATTCATCAGGCTCTATCAAACTACTTTATTCATCACCGATAAATAGTATCCAAATCATTACCGGCAAGTTTGTATCAATGGTGGTATTCGCCCTGATCTTTGTCATCATCCTTGCCCTACCGACAATCGTAATGTTTATCTCCGTGCCGCATGTCGATATTACACTTATCTTGGCGGGATTGTTATCCATGTTTCTGTTGATACTGACCTATTGTTCTATCGGTCTCTTTATGACCACACTCACATCTTACCAGGTTGTGGCAGCTGTCGCCACCCTTTCCGCATTAGCATTTCTCAATTATGTGGGAGGAATTGGGCAGGAGTCCATATTCTTTAGAGAAATTACTTATTGGCTATCCATTAAAGGACGTGCCAGTGAGATGGTTGGAGGATTGATATGTAGCGATGACGTTATCTATTTCCTTGCCGTAATTTTATTATTCCTCTGGCTATCGGTCATTAAACTGAACAATGAAAAAACACACCGTTCACTCCTTTCAAAAACAATGCGCTATGCCTTAGCTGTATGTACCATTATAGTTATCGGCTTTGTCAGTTCCCGTCCGGCAATGATGGGCTTTTATGATGCTACCCGCAGCAAACAACGTACACTTTCGGAAGAAAGTCAGAAAGTGATGAAGCAATTATCCGGACCTATGACAATCACAACTTACGTCAATATTTTCGATAAAGAATTTGATGTCGCTTCTCCAAAAGAGCAAAAAGAGGATATGGCACGCTTCAAAATGTACACACGTTTCAAACCGGAGATAAAGATGGAGTATGTTTACTATTACTCCACACCGAAAGACAGTGCCCTTTATCGCCAATATCCGAATAAGAACATTCGTGAGATAGCTTATGAAGTTGCCAAGAAAAAGAACTTCAATCCCCAAAAGCTGAAAAGTGCCGAAGAACTGAAAGAAAAAATAGACTTGGCAAAAGAAAACTACCGATTTGTGCGTGTTGTTGAGCGTGGATCCGGTGAACAAGCCCGCCTTCGCTTGTTCGACGATATGGAATATCACCCTTCTGAAACAGAAATCTCCGCAGCATTGAAGAAAATGCTTGTTACTCCTGTGAAGGTAGGCGCCATCACAGGACATCAGGAACGTTCCACCACTAAAAAGGGAGATCAGGATTACTCACTTTTTGCCACACATGGACGCTTTCGTTATTCCATGATTAATCAAGGTTTTGATTTGGTGGAACTGAATCTGAAGGATATGAATGATATACCAAGTAATATCAATATATTACTTATCGCTGAAATGCGTTCTTCCATGAGTTCCAAAGAACAAGAAATCATAGATCGTTTTCTTGAACGCGGAGGTAATATGATGATTATGGGAGACGTCGGACGTCAGGAAGTAATGAATCCTTTACTCCGGAAAGTTGGTTTAAAACTGTTGCCGGGAATCATTGCACAACCTTCTGATGTTAATCCCGGAGACCTCGTTCTCGCGAAAGCTACCCAGATAGCCGCCGACAGTATAGGAGGCTTCTACAAACGTATGGTTGACAGGCAGACGCATAGCGCAGTCACCATGCCATCGGCTGTTGCTCTGGAAGTTGTCGATACAACAAAATTCCATCCAATAGTTTTATTACAAAGCAACGCTCAACAAACATGGATTGAGTATCAAACAAAAGATTTTGTGAATGATTCCCTTTCTTTGGACTCTCTTCAAGGTGAAAAGCTAGGAGCCTATCCCACGGCAATAGCGTTAACCCGCAAGATAAAAGGCAAAGATAAAAAACAACGGATCATTGTGTTGGGTGATGCAGACTGTTTCAGCAATGCCGAACTACAAAAAAGCTCAAGACCGGGTATCTATTCATTCAACTTCAATATGATTCCCGGTTCATTCCGTTGGCTATGCTATAATGAATTTCCGGTATCTTCTTCCAGAGCCCCTTATCTCGACAAAGATATCAGCCTGACTCCTATGGATCTATCCACTATCAAAATTATCTATTGCTATGGCATTCCATTTATTATTGGTCTGTGTGGCATTTGGATATGCTGGAGAAGAAGAAAACGATAAAAAGAAAGAATAGAGAAACTTCCGGCAAGCAGATTTTGTGCCTGTCGGAAGTCTAATTCTTTCATAAACTCCTTCAAAACTATGCCTTCAACCGCATCACAAACCGACTTCCCTTCCCCAATTCACTCTCTACCGTCAGCGTACCACCATGAGCTTCCACAAAATCCTTCGAAATAGATAATCCCAAGCCACTGCCTTGTACTTTCGTTCCGGGTACACGGAAATAACGGTCGAAGATGCTTTTGTGATAACGCGGGTCGATACCCTTTCCAAAATCCTGAACATAGAGTTCGATCATATTTTCATCCTGTTTGGCACCGATAATCACACGCCCGTTTTCTTTAGAATAACGGATAGCATTACTTAGCAGATTTGTCAATACCCAGGCAATCTTTTCACTGTCGACAAAGAGTTTGCCGATTTTCTCTTCCGGATATTCCACTTCTATCTGGATATTAAACTTATCCGCTTGCACCTGATTAGCTTTGATCGCATATTCGATCAACTCAATCGGTTTGGTGATCTTCGGCATAAACTGTAGTTTTCCGGCTTCCACCTGGGTCATGTTAAGCAATTCTCCGGTGATACTCAACAAACGCTCGCTATTCTCCTTGATACTCTTAGACAGTTGCTCCTGTTCATCATTCAATGCACCGACACGCTTATCTTCCAACAGCTGGAGGCTCATCATAATAGCAGCAATCGGAGTCTTCAGTTCATGAGATATCGTCGAGATAAATGTAGTCTTGGCAGAATCCAGTTCCTTAAATTCCGTGATATTCTTTAATAAAATAACATCACCCAGTTTGCGAGGTTCCCCTTTTTCAGCCTCCGTATTAATGATAGGGACATAAGAGGCCTTAAAGTAACTCTCTTTGTCGTCAGCATATATCTTCAATGGTTCCTTCTGCTCGCTTGGCGTCACCAGTTCACGGATCAACCGCCGCAACAGGTCATTCTTCAAAGCCAGTTCCTCCGCCGATTGACGAATCACATTCTCCCGTTTCAGATTCAAGACATTGAGTGCTTTCTCATTGATAAACAGAATTTCACGCTCCATATTCAAGCCGATCACCGGATCATCTATACTGTTTACAATTGCTTCAATAAATTTCTTTGCAGAAAGAATATCCGACAAAGTACTGGCACGATATTCGGTCAAACGCTCCGCCATCCGGTTAAAACTATCCGCCACATCCCGGAATTCTTCATTATTATTCATCTGCAGACGCTTCTCATAATTATGATTGGCTATTTCAAGAATTCCCTCTTTCAGTTCTTTAATAGGCTTACTGATAGTACGGGGCAACCAATAAAGCAATATCAGTCCGGTCAAGATACAGATTCCTCCCGTTACGGAAATCCATAACAAAGCACGTTCCAATCCGGGCGTAGCAGCAGGACTATCAGGTTCTGTCGCTGTCAGAATTTGAAGATTCACAACTGAAAGTGTTACCAGCAAAATAATCATTCCGGCCAGCATTCCGATACCGAGAATCAGTTTCGTTTTAATATTCATAACGTTCATACGATTAATATTATGCAAGTATAATCAAATCTACATTAGCTTGTGACAAATTATTTAAAAACTTTCTATATCCCAGTATAGAACAAATAGCGTATGGCAACCTTAAATTAGGAGTTCCCATGCAAACAGTCGATATCTGTTTCTCTTTACAAACCTTGACGATGCTCCCCAAAATATCCTTCGACTGCACCTGCACCACCTCTCCCCCAAGTTCCGCCACAAGCTTAAAATGGTTCAACAGATACCGTTGACTGGCTAGATCAATTCTATCCATACTCTCTTTCGGAGTCTGAACATACAGGGCTATAAAAGTAGTATTATACCGGGTTGCCAACTTTGCCGCCTTTCTGATAATTCGCCGAGGTGTTTTCTCATGACTACTGATACAAGCCATAAATTTCTCGTGCCGAAGTCCGACGGCTACTCCCATCACCACCTCATTCTCCACCTTTTTTTCTACCCGCAACGCTACTTCCTTCAAAGCCAACTCACGTAACTGAAGAATATTCTCTGTCCGAAAGAAATTGTCCAATGCCGTCTGAATCTTTTCCGGACGATAGATCTTTCCCGCTTTCAAACGTGCAATCAGTTCCTCTGCCGTCAAGTCAATATTCACCACCTCATCCGCTTCCTGAAGCACACTGTCGGGCACTCGTTCTTTCACTTCAATACCCGTAATCTCCTGCACTTCTTCATTCACGCTTTCGATGTGCTGAATATTGATTGCCGAGATCACATTGATTCCCTCATCCAGCAAAGTTATCACATCCTGCCAACGTTTCTCGTTCAAGCTACCTTCTACATTCGTATGAGCCAGTTCATCCACAATTACAATTTCTGGATGGACACGGATAATCGTATCCAGATCCATTTCTTCCAATTCTTTCCCCTTATAGAAGATTTTGCGACGCGGAATGACAGGGAGCCCTTGCAGCAATGCTTCCGTCCCGGCACGTCCATGAGTTTCGATATAGCCGATTTGCACGTTCACACCGTTCTCCAGCAGTTCATGCGCCTCCTGAAGCATACGATATGACTTTCCCACACCGGCTATCATACCGATATAGACCTTGAATTTGCCCCGGTGGGACTTCTTTATCAGATCCAAAAAATACTGTACACTATGTTCTCTATCATCCATTACGTCAATCTGTTATTTTAAACATCCTAACCCGTAGTAATCATCACGATCACCACGGGTTTCACAAAAATTCATGAGTTTATTTTATGGCCTTAAAGTTACGCCAAATACTAAATGGGCGTCCTCCAAACGTGGATTCCATATAGCCTGTACAAATATAGGCAATGAAAACTTATCATTAAAATTTATTGCTTTCGTTGCTTTCAAAGCTAGGTTCGTCACTGCAAACCCATTCACATTATACTGCGGAGTCTTATAAGGAACCACTCCACAAGTAGCATTCAGATCAACTCCTTTCACACTGAACGGATAATTCAGTTCTACGTAAGAAGAGTATGCCTGCTTTTCCTCCCCCTCATCAGTCGTTTTTCTGTCAGCACCGGCAAACATGGTATACCATGCGATAGATAACGGGAACTTTTCAATAGGAAGCGTATAAGCTAACCCTGCTTCAAAATGATGTCCGGTGTCTCCACTTTTAAAATGGAAATAATTATTGGTAAGTTCTCCATTAGCCACATCAGCTTGTCCGTCCCACCAAAGAGTGGCTACAGAAAGTGTCGGTCCCGCTTCACCAAACTTATAAGCTGCGGTTAGGTCAATTTCTTTATTACTCTCACTCAAACTGGTTGAGCCCCATGCAGTAAGCGAGAAATTACCTACGCTAAATCCCAAAGTCGGCTGAAAGGAAGCGGCTCCCCCCTGATAAATACCACGCCATACATACGAACTTACCAAATCACCTTGTATAGTAAACTCTTGTGCTTGTGCATTGCTAGTTCCCAACATACATACGGCTGCTACAGCCATTGTTCCTAAAATACTCTTTTTACTAAAAAAACTTTTCATACTTTTTATCTAATTCTATTTTATGTTCCTGTAAAAAAGCAGCGCCCCATCCAACCCTGTTAATTTGAACCGCGGCATAACCCAAACGGTCCGGACAGGAACGCTGCTCAATCTTCATCTACTTATTGCTTTCCTCTAAAGCGATATTCAATTTCAAGACATTCACCTTTTCTGTTCCCAACAACCCCAAAAACGGTTTTTCTATGCTTTTATCAACAATCGCTCTTACTTGTTTTTCTGTTAATCCACGTGCTTGTGCTACTCTCTTCACTTGTACATACGCACATTGAGGAGTGATATTAGGATCCAGTCCCGAACCACTGGCCGTAACCATTTCGGCAGGCACATCCGCACGATTCAAATAAGGATGATGTACAAGGAAAGTATCAATACGCGCTTTCACTTCATCCAGATATTCTTGATTCGTAGGCCCTTTATTACTACCTGCGGAACTCGTCGCATCATACCCGTCACCGGCAGAAGAAGGACGTCCCCAGAAATAAATATCTTTTGTAAACATCTGACCCACATTGGCCGCTCCCACTACTTTCCCATCCAGCGTAGCCACCTCGGCATTTCCTTTATTAGGACCTGCTACCTGTGCGAACACCCACAGGATAAGGATATAGAACACGGAGAAAAAGACACAAAAAGCAAGTGTTATTTTTAAAGACTTCAATAAAGTTTTCATTGCTATTGTTTTTTAATTAAAAGAATAAACCTACTACTAAATCTATCAATTTGATTCCCACGAAAGGAGCAATCACACCACCCACACCATAGATCAGCAGATTACGGCGAAGCAAAGCACTTGCACCTATCGGTTTGTATTGCACACCACGCAAAGCCAGCGGAATCAGAATCGGAATAATAATCGCATTAAAAATGACTGCCGAAAGAATGGCGCTTTCAGGACTATGCAGATGCATGATATTCAGAGCAGCCAGTTCAGGAATAGCAATCATAAACAAGGCAGGAACAATTGCGAAATATTTGGCCACGTCATTGGCAATAGAGAAAGTAGTCAGCGTACCACGTGTCATCAACAATTGTTTACCGATTTCCACAATCTCGATCAATTTCGTCGGATCGTTATCCAAGTCGACCATATTACCGGCTTCCTTTGCTGCCTGTGTACCGCTATTCATGGCTACACCCACATTGGCTTGTGCCAGAGCAGGAGCATCGTTCGTTCCGTCTCCCATCATTGCAACCAATTTACCAGCCTGCTGTTCCTTCTTGATATATTCCATCTTATCTTCCGGTTTAGCTTCAGCGATAAAATCATCCACACCGGCTTTTTCAGCAATATATTTTGCAGTTAACGGGTTATCCCCTGTCACCATGACCGTCTTCACTCCCATTTTACGCAGACGTTCGAAACGTTCCTGAATACCCGGTTTGATAATATCCTGCAACTCAATGACACCGGTCACTTTCTTGTTTACACATACTACCAACGGCGTACCACCATTGCTAGAGATAGAAGAGATGATCTCTTCCACTTCTTTCGGAAATTCATTTCCTTCACCTTCCACCATCTTACGGATAGCATCGAAAGCACCTTTACGAATCTGTGTTCCATCTGCCAAGTCTACTCCCGAACATTTAGTTTCAGCCGTAAACTTAATCATACGCGCTCCCGTTGTATTCAGGTTACGCATACGGATGCCCGACTCGCGTCCCAGTTCTACGATAGACTTACCCTCCGGCGTTTCATCGGACAAGGAAGACAACAGACAAGTCTCCACAAAATCGTGCAAATTGACACCCGGAGCCGTATGGAAATGAGTTGCTTTACGGTTACCGATTGTGATAGTACCTGTTTTATCCAGCAACAACGTATCAATATCACCGGCAGTCTCTACTGCTTTACCGGATTTAGTAATCACGTTGGCACGAAGCGCGCGGTCCATACCGGCAATACCGATAGCAGAGAGAAGTCCACCGATAGTTGTCGGAATCAGACACACAAACAAAGAAATAAGCGAAGCAATGGTGATGACCGTATTACTATAGTCGGCAAACGGTTTCAAGGTAACACACACTATGACGAAAACAAGCGTAAAACCTGCCAACAGAATAGTCAACGCAATCTCATTCGGGGTTTTCTGGCGGGAAGCACCTTCTACCAGTGCAATCATCTTGTCGAGAAAACTTTCTCCCGGTTGAGTAGTCACCATTACTTTTATATGATCGGACAATACCTTCGTACCACCCGTTACAGAACTCTTATCGCCACCTGCCTCACGAATAACCGGAGCAGACTCGCCGGTGATAGCACTTTCATCAATAGAAGCCAAGCCTTCAATAATCTCACCATCGGAAGGAATCACGTCTCCGGCCTCACAAACAAATACATCTCCTTTCTTCAACTGTGAAGAACTGACAGTAACGATTTTATTGCCTTCCACTTTCTTAGCCGGTGTCTCTTCACGAGTCTTACGCAAGCTATCGGCCTGTGCTTTACCACGTGCTTCGGCAATAGCTTCAGCAAAATTGGCAAACAACAAGGTTGCAAACAGAATGATAAACACGGCAATATTGTAAGCAAACGAACCTTGTGAAGAGTTTACAATGGAGTAGAGCGTTACGAGCAGCATGACCACTGTAGCCACTTCTACTGTAAACATAATCGGGTTCTTTATCATCATCCGCGGGTTCAGTTTCACGAATGACTGTTTCAAACTTTCTATAACTTGCTCCTTTGGAAACAAAGAAGCTGATTTATTATCTTTCATATCTTCTCTAATTCAGTATTACAAACTTAAATGTTCAGCAATTGTGCTCAATCCATGTACCGGGAAGAATGACAGCGCAGCAATAATGAAGATAACCACAAATGTCATGACTCCGAAAGTCAAAGTATCGGTCTTCAATGTGCCGGCACTTTCCGGAATGAATTTTTTCTGTGCCAGTAACCCGGCAATGGCAACCTGTCCGACGATAGGAATAAAACGGCTCAAAATCAGAACGATACCACACGTGTAATTCCAGAAATAAGTATTATCTCCCAAACCTTCAAAACCGGAACCGTTATTGGCAGCACAAGAAGTGTACTCGTAAAGTTGCTCACTTAAACCGTGGAATCCCAAATTGTTCAACCATCCACCTTCACTTTCCACAAAATCAGGGTGGTGCACATAAATATAACTTGAGAGTGCTGTAAATACCAAAATTACAAACGGATGAAGCAGAGCTACAATCGTAGCGATTTTCATTTCGCGGGCTTCCACTTTCTTGCCGAGAAATTCCGGCGTACGTCCTACCATCAAACCGCTGATAAACACTGTAATGATAATAAATGTATAGTAATTCATCCATCCTACACCTACACCGCCAAACCAGGTGTTAATCTGCATATTCAGCATCTCCATCATTCCGGACAGCGGCATAGTAGAATCATGCATACCATTCACAGAGCCATTAGAGGTTACAGTAGTTACAATACTCCATAATGCCGTTGCTCCGGCCCCCAAACGAACTTCTTTACCTTCCATCGCACCATTATCCTGCGCAATTCCCAATTCATCAATGCGTGGATTACCGCCCATTTCCTGACTGACATTAATACATACACCTACCAGAAAAGCGAAAAGCATTACTCCGAATATACTGTAAGCCAACTTCTTTCTGCGGGTATAGAATCCTAGCGCAAATACCATTGCCATCGGGATAATCAGGATAGACCAACATTCTGCCATATTAGTAAGATAAGTCGGGTTTTCCAACGGATGAGAAGAGTTTACACCAAAGTAACCACCACCATTCGTTCCTAATTGCTTGATAGGAACAATTGCAGCCGTAGGACCTTGAGAAACCATTTGTTCCTGGCCTTCCATCGTAGTCACTTTCATCTTACCATCAAATCCCATCGGGGTTCCCTGAAGAATCAGGATAAAACCTACAATCAGAGAAAGAGGCAATAAAATACGTGTACAGCTTATTACCAGAAATTGCCAGAAGTTACCAATCGTTTTGGTTGTTTTTGCAGCAATACTCTTCATAATACCTGCCATAGCAGCCATACCTGTTGCTGCGGTAATAAACTGGAATAGCATGATGACGAACAGTTGAGTAAAATAAGTCAGTCCGCTTTCACCGCTATAGTGCTGCAAGTTACAGTTCACCATAAAACTAATACAGGTATTAAATGCCTGATCCGGAGTCTGCGGTCCGTTGCCGTCCGGATTTAAGGGCAACCATCCTTGTGAAACCAAGAGTACCATTCCCCAGAAAAACCAGAAAGCATTCAAAATCAACAATGCTTTCAGGAATTGTTTCCAGTTCATTTCTTCATTGGGGTCGATTCCACAAACTTTATAAATGACTCTTTCGATAGGAGCCATAAAATCAGACCAGGTCTTTTCTCCTCTGTAGACCTTAGCAATGTATTTTCCCAGTGGATAAGCCAGAATCACCATCAAGGCTATCTGAACAACCACGCCTAAAATTTCTGTATTCATATACTTTTTACCTTAAACTGTGTGTGTTACTTTAAAACTTTTCGGGTTTGACGAGCACGTACATCAAATAACCGAAGATCGCAATACCTAATACGAATAATGCTGTGTACATAATCAATTCTCCTTTTTCTTTAAATATTTTCAAACCAGTCTACACATTTCCAAAATAGCCAGAAACAAGCGAAACCGCTTAACAGGCAGAAAATAAATGATAGTGTTATTCCCATGTTTTTACCTTTTAAATGATTACTATTATTTTTTTACTCGCCACCCTTCATGCCAAATGCGTGCCACACAAAACACACAACAGATAACAGACTAATATTCAACAAAATACACATCACAAGAAACTTTCTATCCATCCAACATACCCTTCCATTTTGAAAAAAGGATTCTATTTTGAAAAGCTTTGTACTTTTCCAGAATTTCAGAAGAGAAAAAATAAGCAAATTATCACTTTGAAAGGGGGATTTTCATTTTGAAAAGGCAAGAGAAGGAAACATAATACTTATAATACACTGATAATAAGAGATTAACAACTAATATAGGTCTATTGGTATATGCTTTGCAAAGAGATAGATATGAAACTTTATATTATTGCAAACAGATTACCTGTCAAAGTAGCCGGCACAAACGGTAAATTCGCATTTTCGCGTAGCGAAGGCGGACTGGCAACAGGTTTGGATTCTCTTCAGACTTCTTATGAGAAGCACTGGATAGGTTGGCCCGGAATATGTGCCAATGAAGAAAAGGACCAACAGGAGATTAACGAGAAACTACAGGAAATGAATTTTCATCCGGTCTTCTTGTCGGAAAAGCAAATTGAAAATTACTACGAAGGATACAGTAACAGTACTATCTGGCCTTTATGCCATTACTTTTATGCTTATACCTTATATAAGAACTGTTTTTGGCAATCCTACCAGCAAGTCAACCGTCTTTTCTGTGAGGAGATTTGCCGACTGGTACGTCCCGGCGACAAAGTATGGATACAGGATTATCAGTTGATGCTACTTCCGGGAATGTTGAGGAAAATATATCCGGAACTCTGTATCGGATATTTCCATCATATCCCGTTCCCTTCCTACGAACTTTTTCGTATTCTGCCGGAGCGCGCCGAGATACTGAAAGGCTTATTAGGAGCCGACTTCATTGCTTTCCACACCCACGACTATATGCGTCATTTCATCAGTGCTGTAGAACGTGTATTACATCTCGATTTTAAATTGGATGAAGTACAGATCAACAACCGGGTGACCAGAGTAGAGGCATTACCAATGGGAATCAACTATGAATCTTATCATAAGGCCTCGGAAAATAAAGAAGTGCACCAAGCTATTGAACGTACCCGGAAACTTTTCGGCGAGCATAAACTGATCCTGTCAGTAGACAGACTGGATTACAGCAAAGGCATATTGCACCGTCTTCGTGGCTTTGCCACCTTCCTCGAACATCATGCTGAATATCACGGTAAAGTTACATTGGCAATGGTCATTGTCCCTTCACGCGACCATGTAGGCAGTTATGCGGAACTAAAAACAAAAATTGACGAAGAAATCGGCTCTATCAACGGACGTTACTCCACAATGAACTGGACTCCCGTCTGTTATTTCTATCATGGCTTTTCACTGGAAGAACTGACTGCCATGTACTATGTGGCCGACATAGCCCTCGTCACTCCACTTCGGGACGGAATGAATCTGGTAGCCAAAGAATACGTAGCTACCAAATGCGACAATCCCGGTGTACTTATCCTTAGCGAAATGGCAGGTGCCGCCGTAGAATTGACGGACGCTATCCAAATCAACCCGAACGATACAGAACAAATAGAAAATGCTATTTGCCAGGCACTTGAAATGCCCGAAGAGGAACAAAAACAACGCCTGCAACGTATGCAAAGCATTCTGTCCGTACAGACAGTCAACAAATGGGCAGCCGACTTTGTCAATGAACTGAACGCGACATGTATGAAAAATGATATGTTACGGAAAAAACGCATCGTAGCTGCCACCATCGCACAAATCAAGCTCAAGTATAACCAAGCCAAACAACGCCTGATTCTGCTGGACTATGATGGTACACTGACGGCTCTCAAACCACGTCCCGAGGATGCACAACCTACACCGGAACTCATTTCTATTCTACAACAACTGGCTAGCGATCCCGCCAATCATATTGTTATCAATAGCGGGCGGGATCACTTTACATTAGAAAAATGGCTTGGCTCCCTTCCTGTGTCTATGGCTGCCGAACATGGGGCTTTCTACAAAGAGAACGGGGTTTGGCATAAAAACATAAAGAAGATAGAATGGGGAGCAGGTATTCTCTCTATTCTTCAAATGTTTGTAGACCGTACTCCCCGTTCCCATCTGGAAGTGAAGGAAACTGCCCTGGCATGGCATTATCGTGAAAGTGACGCATGGCTCGGCACATTAAGAGCCCAACAACTCGTCAACACGCTGATTTCGCTCTGTACCCGGCAGAAACTACAAATTCTACAAGGAAATAAAGTGATCGAAATCAAATCACCGGATTGCAATAAAGGTTCGGAGGTGGGGCGTCTGCTAGCCAACAGACGTTATGATTTTGTTATAGCGATGGGAGACGACACTACAGATGAAGATATGTTTCAGGCATTGCCGATGAGCGCTATCACCATTAAAATAGGTAGCGTATCCGAAGCCGCCAACTATCACCTGTCTGCCCAATCTGACGTACTTCCTTTCTTACGGTCTTTACTAGGCAAACAAAAAACTGCCACAAAAGAAGGAAGTATTAAGAATCGCCTGACTTTCGCTTTCGACTTTCTCAAAGATCTATTAAAAACTCAATAAAAAGCAATCAATATGAATAATTTAAATTATGGAGTGATAGGTAACTGCCGAACGGCAGCTCTCATTTCGCAGAACGGAAATATCGAATGGCTCTGTTTTCCCGATTTCGATTCTCCTTCTATTTTTGCCAGTATGCTCGACCGGGAGAAAGGAGGAGCTTTCGGATTCGAAGTTTCCGGAGACTATCGCATCACACAAAATTATGTCCCCCACACCAATATTCTTTCTACCCAATTCTCCTCCGATGAAGGAGAATTCGTAGTGCTCGACTATATGCCCTGCTATCGTTCACAAGACGAAACAGGGCATTATTTACCTGCCGAATTATACCGCTACATACATTGGATAAAAGGGAAACCGCGTTTCAAGATCAACTATCATCCGGCCCCGAACTATGCGCAGGGACAAGTGATCCTTAATATCACTCCACAGTATATCGAATCCTACTGCTCCTTTGACAACAAGGACAGACAATATTTATATGCTTCCCTGTCTCTTCAGGACATCAAAGAGAAAAAAGAAATCATTCTTGAGAAAGACGAATTTCTCCTGCTCTCCTATAACGAGAAAGTGATCCCAATCGACATAGAAAGGGAGAAAATAGAATATTGCCGTACGCTGGTATATTGGCTGAACTGGACAGACAGAAGCAAGAAATACACTCTATATAATGACGTAATCGAACGGAGTTTATTGGTTCTGAAACTAATGTCCTACCACAACGGAGCTGTGCTGGCAGCACTAACGACAAGCCTTCCGGAAGCTGTAGGAGAAGTGCGCAACTGGGATTATCGTTTCTGCTGGCTTCGGGATGCTTCCATGTCCATCGAAACCATGTTTCAAATCGGACATACCGGTGCAGCCAAACGCTTTATGAAATTTATCCAATCCACATTCGTTTCCAAACATGATTATCAAATTATGTATGGCATCCGGGGCGAGCACCAACTAACCGAAGTGATACTCGACCATCTATCCGGTTATAAGAACTCCAAACCTGTACGAATAGGAAATGATGCATACCATCAGAAACAAAACGACTCTTTTGGTTACCTGATGGACCTGATTTACCAATATTATCGCCTCATGCCCGGCACACTGGATGAAATTGAAGACATGTGGGAAATGGTAAAGACCATTTTAGCAAAAGTAGTAGAAAACTGGAGAAAGCCCGATAAGGGAATCTGGGAGATCCGGGGAGAAGGACAACACTTTGTTTCTTCCAAAGTGATGTGTTGGGTAGCTTTAGATCGCGGAGCTAAAATCGCTCAAATGCTTAACAAATATAATTATAGCGAACGTTGGCAACTGGAAGCCGAAAAAATAAAGAAAGATGTGATGAAATATGGCTGGAATAAGGAACTTCAAAGCTTCACACAGACATATAATAATCAAGCAATGGATTCCTCATTACTATTGATGGAACCCTATGGATTTATAGAAGCAGATGATATACGCTATCATAAAACAGTGGAAGCAGTCAAGAAAGCCCTTTTCCATAAAGGACTTATGTATCGCTATAACAGCAAAGACGATTTTGGGTTGCCTACTTCTGCTTTTACGATTTGTACATTCTGGCTTATACGGGCATTGTTTGTAACCGGCCATAAAGAAGAAGCACGCTGCCTGTTTGACGAAGTTCTGAAATATTCCAATCACCTCGGATTATTTAGTGAAGATATTGATTTCGAAACCAAAGAACAGTTGGGCAACTTCCCGCAGGCATATTCACATCTAGCATTAGTAAATACAGCTATTTTATTTGCAGAAGAAGAGAAGAGGTTATCTTTTATCCGGCCTTAGAGAAGGCCCTAATTCAGAAGTGATAAAAAAACAGAAAGCCCCTTGATTCAAAATGAATCAAGGGGCTTCTTAAAAACGGCGGCTACCTACTCTCCCACTG
>NZ_QVLZ01000056.1:0-41871 GCF_003435205.1 Bacteroides sp. AF32-8BH
TCTGGGCTTTGCGCATAAAAAAGGCTGTGTCAGCGTTTTGACACAACCTCTTATATTAGAAGCTAAAGTATTGCTAAAACATAGCAATCTGCTTGTTTATCAAATTTCTGATGAATTGAACTTCCCTAATCCTTCTTTTTTCTCGAAGTTCTTTAAGCGAATGACAGGAATGACACCACATGAATATCAATTCTCGAAATAAATTTTATTTCGAGAATTCTTTAATTCTTTGCTCTTCTTCCAGCTTGCAGATCAATAATGTGTTATCTTTCTCTGCAATGATATATCCATCCAAGCCTTGAATAACTACTCGTTTTTCTTCGCTGGCATGCACAATACAATTTTTACTTTCATACAAACGGATATCGGTTCCTACGGTTGCATTTCCAGACTTATCCTGTGGAAGCAAACCGCGAAGTGCTCCCCATGTGCCCAGATCTGACCAACCAAAAGAAGCGGGAAGTACATAAATCTCCTGCGCTTTCTCCATCACTGCATAGTCGATAGAAATGCTTTCGCAAGTAGGGAATAACTTCTTGATTGTTTCATTCTCTTTCTCTGTATAGAAATCGGGGAAAATGCGATCGAAAATTTGTGCGATGCCCGGAGCATATACACGCATCACGGAAGTAATAGTACGCACATTCCATACAAAGATTCCCGCATTCCAGAAGAAATTGCCTTCTGCCAGATACTTTTCGGCAGTCTCTTTATCCGGTTTTTCTTTAAATGCATCTACTGTATAAATCTCTTTATCTGTCTGGAGCTGATCGGCAGCAGCAATATATCCGTATCCGGTTTCCGGACGAGTTGGCCGGATACCTATCGTTACAATAGCGCTGCCATCATCTGTGAAACGAAGGGCTTTCTCCATCACTCTACGGAATTCTCCCGTATCAATGACTAATGCATCCGAAGGAGTTACTACAATGTTAGCATTCGGATGTTTTTTCTTAATCTTCCAGCAAGCAAAAGCAATGCAGGGTGCAGTATTGCGCGCACAAGGCTCCGCCAAAATATTACTTTCCGGAATTTCCGGCAACTGCTCCCGAACAATATCAATGTATTTTTCAGAAGTTACGACCCACATATTTTCCCTAGGGCAAACACCGTCGAAACGGTCTGCCGTCAACTGAATCAGCGACCGGCCACATCCCATTACATCAATAAATTGTTTAGGACATTCCGGAGTGCTCATCGGCCAAAAGCGGCTCCCTATGCCACCAGCCATTATTACAACATGATTATCCATACCTGTTATTCTCCTGTAAAAAAAATATTCTTTAAAATAGGTGTGCAAGTTACGCTAAAATGTCCAAAACAGCAAATAAAAATAAGAGTATTTGTAAGCTCCCGATAAAGTACCAATATTTATAATGAAGAAGTATTCAATATAAAAACGGAAGACAACAAAAGTGCTGTCTCCCGTTTTGAGTTGTATATTATCTAGTGATAATATCATTTCAAATATCAACGATCTTCACAGACAGTTGATATAATAGAAATCACATCGGATTTACACCGACATGAGGGCGTTGATCAGGAATACACCGCCGCACATTTCCTGACCACAAAATGTAGGGTGCTTCATGTGTGTAGCATGAAGTTAGGGACCTACATGTTCCATCTCACTTTTGTGTAAAGTATTAAAAGTACTCTATGACATTATTAACTTAAAAAAATCTCGATCACCAATAAAATATATATTGGCGAATTCTATGTCAAAGTTTATTAACCGCTATATTGGTTGAATTTATGACTCCTTGTCATGAAAATGTTCTCCATATCCATAACCGTAACCATAGCGCTTACCATAACCATAGAACTTGCCATATTTACCATAACCGTAATAATAACCGTATTTTCTTCTTTTCAGATCCAAACCATTTATTACAGTACACAGGCTAGGCAATTTATTGTTTTCAGCAAGTTCATTAATCAAAGTATACTCGTTTTTATGAGTATAGTCTGCACGGCAGACATAAACAGACAGGTCAGCCACACGTCCTATCAACAAGGTATCAGTAACCATACCAACAGGAGCTGTATCCAGAATCACATAATCAAAATTCTTCTTAAGAGTTTCAATCGCTTTATCCAGTCCATCACGAGCCAATAATTCGGTAGGATTAGGAGGAACTGTTCCACCGGGAAGAATATAAAGATTCTTACTTACATCAGAAAGCTGTACTAAATCCATCAAGTTCTTTTCCGGATTAGCCAAATATTGAGTTATACCAACTTCTTTTCTCGGAATATTAAATACCTTATTCAAGCCCGGTTTACGAATATCAAGACCAACGATTACTACTTTCTTCCCTAATAAAGAAAGACTAATAGCAAGATTAGCAGAGATGAAAGATTTACCCTCACCACTAACCGTAGAAGTAACCAGAATCACCTTCTTGTCATTTTCAAGCATAAACTGAAGATTCGTTCGGATATTGCGGAAAGTTTCACTCATCAAGTTATTGTGATTCTCAAATACAGCAATAGCACCCTGCTTTTCATCAGTCAATGGAATATCACCAACAATAGGCACACAAGTAAGCTTTTCTACATCAGAACGACCTTCAATCTTGAATTTGGTTAATTCGAGCAGGTAAATAATCCCCACCGGAATTCCGATTCCTAACACTAAAGCAACCAGATAAATTATCTTGCCTCTAGGAGATACAGGAGTATCATCTGCTATAGCGTCATCTATAATCTTCGCATTATTGGCTGTAGCAGCCAGAGTTATCGCATTCTCTTCACGCTTCTGAAGAAGCATCAAATAAAGTCCGGCCTTTATCTCCTGTTGGCGAGCAATACTCACAAACTCACGCTCCTGACCAGGTGCCTCACTAATACGACGGGAATAACGATTCGCTTCACGATCCAAATCTGCCTTTGTAATCAACAATCCACGCAAAACCCTGTCTAAAGATACTTGTACATTCTCTTTCATGGCATGAATACTTGTATCCAAGTTTATAATGGTAGGATTATTCTCCGTTGATGTACGCAGCAAACGTTTTCTCTCAACAAGCACATCATTATAACGGTTGATGGCAGCCGCAAGATTCACATCCTGCAATCCGATATTACTAGGTAAAACCTCATAACCTTCATTTTGCATATATTTTTGCAAATCCTGCAGCAAATTAATCTGGGTTTGATTCTCCACACGCTTCTTTTCATATTCAGCACTACCCGTCAAAGCTATTTGTGCATCACTGGTCAAATCCGTAATACCGGCCCCACGTTTGAAACTTTCCAGATCCTTTTCCGTACTACCCAGTTCTTTGGAGATAATACTAATACGTTCATTGATAAATTCTGCTGTTTTCTGTGCCACTTCATTCTTATCATTATTCGTATTGATATTATACATCTCCAATAACTTATTGATAAAATCCTTGCCGCGTTGTACATTTGAGTTTTTCAATGATATGACAGCCACAGAAGTGGTTTTGGAAGTAGGCTCAATAGTCATATTTTTGCAATACCCTTTCGCTACAGCCAAAGGCTTATTAATTGTTGCTGTAATATTACGTGTAGTCTTTTCTGAATCTGTAATTTTTTCCAATATTCTTTTAGATAATACAGAATCCGGTGTCAGGAAAAAAGCCAATGTTCCTTTATCGGTAGGAAAAACAGCCGGTAACTTTTCGAAATGTTTCTGATATTCATCATCGCCAAGCTTCACATTCACATCCAGACTTCCTTGTGGTTGCAATATCATCTCCACAATTATCGGTTTCTCCAATAAATCGGCCTCCTGCGGAGTCATGCTCACTTGTACTGGTGAAGTTTTATACATATTCCTGGAAAGAAATTCATCCTCATCCGTATAAGAAATATAGAGGCCCAAATCTTCAACCACTTCTTTGACGATAGTCTTGGAACGGAGCACTTCAATCTCGTTATCAATATTCTGTGAAGAAGACATCAAACCATCCAATCCCAAACTCTCTAGCCCAGAAAGCATTCCGGCACTACCTCCCTTTTTATCGTCCTTTATTAAAACCGTAGCAGATATGTTATACACAGGAGTAGCTATATACAAATAGACCCATGCTGTAATCAAACATACCACAACCGCCCCCACAAACCAAGGCCAATGGAGCAAATACTTAAACAGCAGTTCCTTGACATCTATACTTTCTTCCTTAGGCTCTTGTGTTCCGTTGAATTCTGTTTCTTTCATTGCAAATCGTTATTTTAAGATGTTTACTAATAGGCTGACAACGGATACCAAGATAGAGGTAGCGGAGAACCAGAGGCTGGTACTATTGCCCACATCGGAATTTCGAGCCTTTGCTTTATTGGGAGTTATATAAACAATATCATTCTGTTGTAACCAATAGTAAGGTGAAAGAATCGTTTCGGCATTATTTAAATCCAAAGTGACAATTTGCTGTTTGCCATTTGCGTCCTCACGAATCAGCTTCACATTATCACGAAGACCGTATACCGTCATATCACCAGCCATGGCCAATGCCTCCAATAGATTCACCTTCTCATTAGAAATAGTAAATGTACCCGGTCGAGCAACCTCTCCAATGACTGATATCTTATAATTTACCATACGTACTGTAACAATAGGATTTTCTTTCATATAAGGCTTCAATTTATCAACGATTAACTGCTCTGCCTGTTTCTTTGTAAGCCCTCCAACTGTCAGTGCTCCTAATACTGGAAAAGATATTTTCCCTTCATTGTCAACCAAATATTGTTGTAACACAGGCTGAGTAGTAGTGTACTGTATTGATAAATTAGACGGGCTGGCAATTGTCAAGTTAAAGGGTGCAGCTAGTTCCGGACTGGTACACGAAACCACAATTGTCAATAAATCTTTCGGCATGATCTTTGCATCATAAAGAGTTTCCTGCTGAGTAGCTTGATTGACTGCTTCCACGTCTTGCAAATAAGGTACCTTTTTATAAGATTGACATGCTGCTAATAAAAAAGACAACAATATCATACATATTAGTTTATTTACTTTTTCCATATTCTTATCATCTTATTCACTTTTAAAAGTAATATCATCTGTAGGGGGGTATATAAATTCAAACTCTAAAGTTCTTGCCAGCCCCTCTCCTAAAGAATAAGGAGCTTTAAAAACAGAAGAATGTATTTTAGCAGCATCAAATTCAGTTGTTGCACAAAACTTCTTCACACGCACAGAACTTACTGCCAATTTCTTACGAGTAATGCAAGCAAATATATCAAAACAATATCCTCCTATCATGCCCAACCAATAAGGGAAATGAGTAGCCGGAATATGTTTATTCATAACTTTGCTCACATGAGCCACTAGTTCATTCATTGTAAAATCCGGCTTGTCAACATAATTAAACACATTATAACCTGTCCGAACCTCATCAATCATGTATTTTACAAAAGCAACAACATTACCGACATAAGCCATTGATTTTTTATTGTTTCCAGAACCAATCATTAGAAACTTTCCACTCGCAATTTGCTTTAATAAATTGTACACATTGCCTCTGTTACGTTCTCCAAAAATGACTGTTGGACGAATAATATCAATATTCCAATCCGGATGTAACTTATACCATTCATGCAAAATTTGCTCTGCCTGCCATTTACTTTTCCCATAGTGATTAAACGGATCTGCCGGATATTCTTCATTTGGATTCTTTTTATTTAGACCATATACTGCAACAGATGAAAAAAAAATGATTCGTTTTATATTATTTTTCTCCATTGCTTTTAATGTCTTTTCTATACCACCTACATTTGTATCATAATAAAGAGATACCGGAACAACATCATCCCGATGCTGTGCTGCTAATAAAACAACACATTCAGCCCCTTCCAATTTCTTATCTAAATAATCCTGATCACGTACATCACCAATTGCTGTAACTTCTGGAAAGAAACGACTTTGTTGCAAATCAATATTCAACATCTCATATCTTTGTGCTTTTTTCAAAAGTGTAATCAAACGAGTCCCGACAAAACCTGACGCACCAATTAAAGTTATTTTCATGTTTTTTACTAATTATCTTTTTACTAACAATTTACAAATTACAGACATCTTTAAATTTCACGCATAGTTTCGCATAATCATATTTTTCGGCTGCTTTTTTCGCTTTATTACATATTGTCTGATACTCATCAGAAGGCAAGTTTTTAAGCGAAAGTATAGCAGCGGCATAATCCTGCGGATCAGTTAACTTACAGTCTATTCCGACACCCTCCTCTAATATGATACTGTATGGCATTCCTACATTACAACATAATGGTTTACCACTTGCCAGTCCCAAAAACATCTTATTCATACTGCCACCATACTTCCCGAAATTAGTAGAATAATTCAGAGCATTCACATCTGCTTTTGAAAGTATATATGGCACATACTCAGGTGATGTCCATTTTGCTTTAAATTTTACGTTTGTAATCTGTTGTTCTTCACAATAATGCTCTAAAAAAGCCCTATCCTCACCATCACCATAAATCAAGACCTGCACACTATTATTCTGCAATATTTTAGCTGAATCTATAAGCAGTTTAAGATTATTTGCCAATCGAATGCTTCCCAGATAAATAATATTGAAAGTTTTATCGTTTGCCAAATCAAAATCTTCTATTTTGTATCTTTGCATGTTAACATTAAACTCAGACAAATCAATACCATTATTTATATAATGCAATTTGTTTAAATCAATTGTCCCCCCCTGATCACTATCCCATCCGTTTTCTCTCACATAATTAACTGCACCAGGCATAGAAAAAACAACGTTGTCTGCTTTACTATAAATATATCGTTCTAAACAATAAGCAATTTTCACGCATGGATTATTTTTTCCCAATAAGCCTAAGCTTACGAATGAATCAGGCCATAAATCTGTAACATCCACGATATATTTTGCTTTTACCTTTTTAGCAAGTTGATAAATTGGAATATCAAAAGGAATACGAGATGTATGAATTATCACATCCGGTTTCTCAAATTGTTTTCTATGGATGAATAATTTAACCGCAAACCTAAAATATGATATAATCCTTCTTATCCCATTAGTAGATCCACAACCTGCATTTACTAAAACAAAAGGGATATTATCATAAGTTTTCTCTTCAAATGTCTTATTAGAGTCAGACAAACATAAGTTTCTATTGTGAACATAACTAGAACAAAACAATTTCACATTATAGCCTTCTGATTGAAAATATTGTGCCAACTTTATTGTTCTCAAATGAGTGCCATAAAATTCAATAGGTGCTGCATCTTTATTTATGAACCAAATAGTCTTTTTTTTCATCATAAGATTATTACTTCCAAGCATTCAACACTTTTACAACCCTTTCAACCTCTTCCATAGATATAACAGGACTCATTGGAATACTCAATTCTTCAGCATGAATCAATTCTGTAATTGGAAAGCTAAGATCATTCCATTCTTTATAGCATTCTTGTTTATGAGGAGGAATAGGATAATGGATATTAGTTTGAATATCATTCTCTGCTAAATATTGTTGCAAGCCATCACGATCTGCACAACGAATTGTAAAAAGATGAAATACATGTGCATTCCAATCTTTCACAATTGGCAAAATAATCGCTGGATTCTCAATGTTTTCTATATAATATTTTGCAACTTCTTTTCTTAATTGTATATCATTATCAAGATAACGGAGTTTAACATCAAGAATAGCTGCCTGAATTTCGTCAAGACGACTATTACGCCCTACATATTGGAAAACATATTTCTTTGCAGATCCGTAATTAGCAACCGACCTTACTATATGTGCCAACTCATCATCATTCGTTGTCACAGCTCCTGCATCCCCTAATGCACCTAAGTTTTTACCCGGATAAAAGCTATGCCCTGCAGCATCGCCTATCGAGCCTGTCATTCTCCCATTAAATTTGCAGCCATGTGCCTGCGCATTATCTTCTACAAGCTTAAGATTATATTTTTCACATAATTCTCCTATTTTCTCAGTATACGCACACTGACCATAGAGATGTACTATAAGTATAGCTCTTGTACGAGAAGTTATAGCTTTTTCAATCTTAGAATCATCAATTTGATATGTTTCCAGATTGGGTTCAACCAACACAGGAATAAGTCCGTTCTCAGTAATGGCTAAAATAGAAGCAATATAGGTATTTGCAGGAACGATAACTTCATCTCCAGGTTTCA
Source organism: Bacteroides sp. AF32-8BH (assembly GCF_003435205.1). NCBI lineage: Bacteria > Pseudomonadati > Bacteroidota > Bacteroidia > Bacteroidales > Bacteroidaceae > Bacteroides > Bacteroides sp. AF32-8BH. The sequence continues at coordinate 8,160 of NZ_QVLZ01000056.1, forward strand.
TTATCCCCATTTCAATATAAGCACGGAAAATCCAAATCAATGCATCAAGGCCGTTAGCACATCCTATAGTATATTTAGTACCAATATATGAAGAATAATGTGTTTCAAACATTGCATTTTCTTTGCCTTGTAAATACCACCCTGAATCAACGACTCTCAATACTGCTTCATGAATCTCTTCTGCATATTTTGCAGTAACTTTCTGTAAATCTAAAAATTTAATCATATCCGTTTTATATTTTATGTTTAACTCCATTTTTATCACACATATTTAAGTCCAGGGCAATACCATCTTTAGTGATATACCCTTTTTTACATGCAGGATTACCAAACCAAATCTCATGTGCCGGAACATTTTTTGTAACAACACTTCCTGCCCCGACAAGAGCGTACTCACCAATAATCAATCCTCCCATTATTGTAGAATTGGCTCCGATCGAACAATGTTCCTCAAGTGTCGTCATTAGAAATTCACTTGGATAGACTTTTGAACGAGGAATCAAATCATTAATAAAAGAGACATTTGCTCCGATAAAAACATTATCTTTTACTCTTAGACCATCCCACAATTGTACTCCTGATTTTACAGTAACATTGTTACCTATAATAACATCATTCTCTACAAAAACATGGGCACATAAATTGCAGTTACTTCCAATAACAGCACCATTTAAGATGACACAAAATTGCCATATAGTAGTCCCGTCACCAATCAATTTACTTTGACAGTCAGCCAGTGGGTGTATCATATATTCCTCGCTTTATATATTTGTTAATACTTCAATGTATAGTTTAGCCTGACTTTCCCAGTTATACTCTTCTAAAACTGCTCGTCGACCATTTTGCCCCATCTGATAAGCCATTTCCTTATTTTCAACTAAATATTGAATAGCCTCCTTTATTTGCTGCGAATTATGTGGATCAACACAAATTCCACAATTATATTTTTCTACAATTTCACGATAGCATTTCACATCCGAAAGCAACACCGGTAACCCCGCCTCCATACTTTCAAATATTTTCAACACACCAAAAGATCCATTCGGACTGCCTGTCCGACTAAAATCCCGAAGAGTATTACTAATAGTCATTTTTGAAAAAACTGTTGATATCTCTTCTTTCTTAAACGGCCCTGCAAAATCCACATTCTTCCAGTTTGGAAAAGTTTCAAGAACATCAACATATCCTTCTTCAATCACACCTGCAACATAATATTTGATATCCGGCAATTCCGCTAAAGCTTTTAATACTTCTTTTTGACAACTAATCCAATAGACTGTTCCAATATATCCAAGAACATTTTTACGGGATAAATATTCCTCCTTGGATAAAGTAAACCTGGAAGATACAACAGGGAAATTTTTAATAACATAATGATTCTTTATTCCCCACTTTTCAAGGCGATTGTCAGTATCATCAGTTACAGTAAATACAGCATTATATTTCTTTAGAGATGACTTCAGATATTTCTCCATCAGCACTGCAATTACATTACGAGCTATTTTAGGCAAATATGCTTTATCATGAATGATGCCAGGATAAAACTCACGAAGATTAAATACAACTTTATATCCCTTATGTTTCAATTTAACCCCAAGAGATAATAGCTCCGGATCAGAAATTTGGTATACATCTGCATTTATCATCAGTGCTTTCCTATAAAGAAATTTCTTGGCATTCAGCATCCTCTCTATACGCGAGCATGGCTTATAGTTACACGAAATAAGCTCAATACCATCAATTGTTTCATTCGGTTCTAAGTCACAAACAACAATAGTAACTTTATAGCCAGCCATTGCCAATGCCTTCCCCTGACGGTCAAAGATCAATGGGTCTTTTCGAGAATAAAGCCCTGTGAGATAACAAATATGCATCATGGATTTAATTTTATATTTTCACGTTTGTCGTGCATTACTATATACATAGAAAATAGAAAGATATAATTAACAGAAAATAACCCAGGACGCTGATATAATGTAGCAAGTAGCAAGGTTATAAATATAAGAATATACCATATGGACTTTATACGATTTAAGGCATAAAGAACAAAGAAAAGCAGGTACATAATACAGACAACAGCTCCATTGGACAGAATTGCATTTCGATAACCAGCACTATCCGAGAAGTTTGCCAACTGTCTCTTATTATCTACCCCCCACCAATATTGACTTGTACCCTGAATAGAATTAAAATAACTTTTTAAACTACTATCAGCCCTATTATCCCCACTGATCATCCCTTGTGTTTTATCATATTCCAATCTATCCCAAATCAACAACCTAGTCATTGTATTTTGCATAGAAAAAACAATTAACAATGCCATTAAAGAAGAGATGAAGAATTTATATACGACCTTGACATTTCTAGAAAATAAAAAATACACTAAAAAAATGGCAGAGAGGATATAGAAAAATAGAGACAATGAAAGAAGTCCAGAAATTAAAATAAATATATTCCTTTTATCCTTCAGATTAAAATTATCTATATACAGCATAAGTCCGGCGATAGTACCAACAACACCCGGCTCATCAAAAGGGCCACAAAATCTTAATGATTGAAAATAAACATCAAGACCTGCCCCTAAATAGTTGGGAATAACTAAAAATGGATATGCAATATAATTATATGTTTTTACAGCATTCAAAGGAGCTATTATTTTTCCAGGGACAGGAATACCAAAGAAAAGTAACAGCCATACCAAAATGGATATTCCAATTATTATAGAATATAACGTTTTGTACCTATCAAACACGTTAACCATAAATCTTTTCGATCCAAAAGGTACTGCTGCCAAAATAATCATAAAAAAGAATCCTATCAGATTACGATTTTGAGAAATAGAAGCTAACAAAAGGGTAAAAACAAAGAAAAACAGATACAGCACATTCAATCTATTCATTCTATAATTCCGCCAGAATAGAATCGCCAATGGGAAAAGAAATACAATTTGCGCATAAGACCCACTTAGACTCCAAGTAAAAAATGGCCTTAGAGTTAACAAAAGTAATATACCTCCTATAAAATAAGTTATATCATTACTATTTTTAATCCTCATTATAATCAATCATTTTTTTCAGTTTATCAGTGCTGACAATGTAATCAGCATGTAAATCTACTGTACTATCAGAAATACCAGCTAAATACCGCATTTTAACATCGACAATATTAGCAATAGTCGAAAATATTGGAGAATAGTTTCTTATGGATCTAAAACAAATAACCTTACAACCGCTATGACAAAACAATAAATTTGTAAATGCAGCTCCAGAACCACCCACAATATAGTCAGCATTATTAAACAAGGCCATTTGCTCACAAAAAGTGTATGTTTCGGGAGCAACAACTTCAAACCCATATTCTTTAAGTATTCCCCAAACTTCAAATTCATTATAATGCCTCTTTTTTGTACTCTTCCGTGTCAGAAAAATGCGTTTCGGAGTTGCTAAATTAGACTTAAACAAGAGCAATTTATCACGCATTTGCAATGTTAAATGACAATCAAAAACAAACCCAAATAAATGATCAGGATCAGTAATATCTCTATAATGAGGTGCAATAGAATTCACAGCAGAAAGAGAATATAAAGTACCAAATTCTACTATTTCTTTTTCTCCTATAGTAATTATGTCACGTTGGGTTTCATTAAGAATCTCAAAAATCTTTTTAAAAGAATCTATTTTCATTACGATTTCATCGATTATCAACGGAGCATCTTTTGATATGTTTATTCTGTTGAAGACAAGCAGTTTAATGAGAATTTCATACAATTCATGATAGTAATTACATGAAAATTTCCCTGAAAGCATAATTCCAGACTTCAAATAACGACATTTCCCAATACCGCCATCGTTACGTAAAACAGCAACATTATTCTTTAACCGCAATAAAAGCCCATCAAACATCACATAGCGATCGTTCATATTATAACAGAAGTCGTTAATTACACACTTTTCTTTCACATTTAAGATAAAATCGGAATTTCCTTGTATTCTAACACCTTCATGTTTATAAATAAAAATATCTTGCATCGGAACTGATATCAGTTCTTTCTTCAAAGGCTCCAACTCATAGGTTAACTTACTTGTATACCCTACTCTATTAGTAATAAGTGGTATTATAGATGAAGTCAAATGCGATTTCGCATAGACATGATGACTAACAACTTCAAACGGTACAAACGAAACACAACGTAAAAACATATTATTCATCGCATATAAACAATGCCCCCAACTGTTCTTTTTTGAATGATAATAGAGTCTACATGATATACTTTCTATAGCATTTCCGATTCTTTTATTTATTGAATGTTTTATTTCGAGCAATATTTTCTTCATTATCCATCATATTAGTTTTTACGATGTAATTTGTTTATTATAACCTGCCTAATCCCTATCCTACGATCTAGTCCCGTATGTGAATAATATGTCGTTAAAACTAAAAACACTGTCACCACTGCGTATCCACTCCAGCCAAACATTAATATTTTGCAGGTAAGGACTATGGCAGTGATACAAGAAAATAGTATAAATAATTTCATTATTGATCTGGTAAATTTGAGATTACATTTTATTCGACAAATGATCCATAGCTGCAAAAAATAGAATCCATATTTAATGAATGATGATATGCCAAGTCCTATTAATCCCCAATAGTAATACCCTATCATATTAAAAATTAATCCATAACAAACTGTAATAAATTCATTCCAAAAGTATACTTTGGAATCACCTTTCGCTAATAAACCATAAGACATACTCCACGCCATGGCTTTAAAAAACATGGCTGCCATTGCCCAATACATCATACCTTCAGTAGGTATAAACTTTGTAGAATAAAGTACTACTACAGCTACCCGTATATAAGCGATAAAAGCAATAATTATTGGAGCAAGCAACAGTAACGAAATCTCTGCCTGCTGATTAATCGCCCTAACAAATGAGTCATTATCCGAAGCTATCGCTGACAATCGGGGATAATAATCTGTTGCCATAGCCGTAAATACCAATCCAACATATGTGTTGACTATTGTAAACCCAGCATTGAACAACCCGACATCATCAATAGAACCCATACGACTTATGAAAATACGAATGAAATAGGAAGCTAATATTGCCAACATACCCTGAAGACTGATCAACACTCCCATCTTCAACATATCTCGCCCTTCAACTTTTATATCCGTAATGGTTATTTCTTCCTTCTCAATCTTTATTTTGCGGGCATATATATAAGACAGGATAAAAATCAAAGCATTCGAAAACAATAAAACAGGAACAATAGCATCTATCTTCCAAAAATAATATAACGGTATGATAAATATTAAACCGACTGCATTGCCAACTACATTGGCCTTCGCCAAATAACGATACTTCCGCATCCCCTGCATTAAAGCATTTTGCCCGGAAGTTAATTGCATCAATAAAACCGAGAATGAAAGTATTATAAAAGCAAAAGTAAAATCTGTATTTCCAAATGTCACTTGACTTAACAATGAAGCTGAAACCAAACAAATCAATGCACCTGTCAATCCGGTAATCCAAACCAATCTCCTAAATACAGAAATAATTAAAGCTATACGTTTAGTATCATTGGCTCCGTTAGCTTCTGCAATATTACGTACGGCACTGGTCCCTAAACCACAATTTGTAAAGGATGAAATCATTGTAATGGTAGAATTAAGCAATCCCATAACCCCCATCCCTTCAGGGCCTAATAATACTGCAGCAAATTTAGACCTGATGATTTGTATAAGTATATTAAAGATTTGAACCCCTCCAAACAATGATGTAGCTTTTAGGCTTTGTTTATACGAGTTCCTGTTTTCAGTGTCCATTGCTTCTGACATTCCTAGTATTATTGAATTAATCTTCCATAATTCTTCTCAAGAATTTTGCAGGTAACCCTACATGTATTTCAGAGTCTGGTATATCATGAGTAACCAAACTTCTTGCTCCTGCCATAGCAAAATTGCCAATCTTTCTCTTTTCTAAAACTGTAGCACCTATAGAAACATCAGCACACTTACCTATAACCACCAATGAACCGGTTATCGAACCCATTGCAAAATGACATAATGGTCCACATTTAACATCGTGTCCGATACAAGTATTGGATTTTACCATTGTCCCTATGCCCAGTTCTGTTCGAGGAGCAATATATGCATGACACATGACCACTACCCCTGGATGAAGAACCACGTTCTCTCCAATAAATGCTGTATAATGTATTATTGTTACTAATCTATCCAATGGAACATTTAGTCTCTTAAACAGTTCTTCTGTCAAGACATTTCGTCCTATCATATGTATTCCCCATATAAAATAATACCCTTCATCGACAAAATGCTGAATTCTATCAGTACCTCCCAAAACAGCATACTCATCTACATTATCTACAAAATCGTTCACAAAACCACAGATTTCAATATCTTCATCGTATCCGTTTTTCTGGTTATCTTTTATACAAGCTGCAATAACAGAACCATGTCCATTACCACCAATTATCAATACCTGCTTTTTCATTTTGTATTCTTATACTCCAAGAAATCCTTATATATTCGTATATAATCAGCTTCATCATAAGGCATTGAAGCAAGTACCAGACACACTGCTCCAGATGAAAAGTTATCCAGTTCTCTCCACATTCCCGGAACAATATATAAACCTTGATAAGGACGATTTAATGAAAAGGTACGTTTCACACTGCCATCATCAACTGTTACATTAAAACTACCGCTAGCAGCTATCACCAGCTGAAACAATTCTTTATGAGCGTGTCCACCACGCGCCTCGCCACCTGGTATATCGTATAGATAATAGGTACGTTTTACTTCAAATGGAACAGTTTTAACATTTTCAACCACAGTGATATTACCTTCATCTCTGTGATGCTTATCAAGCTCTATAATTGTGCAGTCATAGACTGTACTATTTTTACTCATAATGCAGTATTTTTGAAAGTTTCGTAATCACGTATATAATCATTTTCTCCATATGGAGTTGAAGATAATATTAAAGCTAACGAATTAGTAGAAAAATTATCCATCTGTCTCCATATCTGCTTTGGTACGTACAATCCATAGTATGAACGATTCAAATGGATTTTTCTCCTCTCTTTACCATCATCCAAGAGCACATCAAAACTACCGGAAAGTGCAATAATAAATTCCTGATTTTCTTTATATGCATGCCCTCCACGTTTCTCTCCACCAGGGACATCGTATATCCAATATGTCCGTTCTATTTTAAATGGAATATGCTTAAATTCCTCGGCAAAAGAGAGATTACCTCTTTTATCCAAAAATTTTGGAAGATCAATCAACCTACAATCTGATACATTCATAACTTTTATATTTTGTACATACTTTCATAATACTTATTATACTCTCCACTCGCTATATTTTCCATCCATTCGTTATTTTCCAAATACCAGCGAACAGTTTTTTCAATACCTTCCTCAAATTGCAAAGACGGTTCCCATCCTAATTCTTTTTTCAACTTATTAGAATCAATAGCATAGCGTAAATCATGTCCTTTTCTGTCAGCTACATATGTAATCAACTTTTCGGAAGTACCGTCCGGATTACCCAATAACCGATCTACAGTTTTAATGATAACCTTAATTAAATCAATATTTGTCCATTCATTGAAACCACCAATATTATAAGTCTCAGCTATTTTTCCTTTATGAAAAATGGTATCAATAGCACGTGCATGATCTACTACATACAACCAATCACGTACATTCTCACCCTTACCATAAACCGGTAAGGCTTTACCATGACGGATATTATTAATAAAAAGAGGTATAAGCTTTTCGGGAAATTGATAAGGCCCGTAATTGTTACTGCAATTGGTAACAATAACAGGCATTCCATATGTATCATGAAAAGCACGTACGAAATGATCACTACCAGCCTTACTAGCAGAATAAGGACTATGTGGCTGATATTTTGTTTGTTCAGTGAAGAATGTTCCGTCAAAATCTAATGCACCATATACTTCATCTGTTGAAATATGATAAAAAAGTTTATGATCATATCCCGTTTCTGAAGTTTCCCAAGCCAACTTAGCTGCCTGTAATAATGAAAGAGTACCCATCACATTCGTTTGTGCAAAAATAAATGGATCTTTAATACTACGATCAACATGGCTTTCTGCTGCCAAATGTATCACACTATCAATATTATACTGTTTAAAAAGCTGTATTATTCTCTCAAAGTCACAAATATCAGCTTTTACAAAAGTATAATTCGGCTGACCTTCAATATCTTTCAAATTAGCTAAATTTCCAGCATAAGTCAACTTATCTAAATTTATAATATGATACTCAGGATATTTATTCACAAATAAGCGAACAACATGGCTTCCAATAAATCCTGCACCACCAGTAATCAATATATTCCGCTTCATCTTTCTATTTCTCTTTTAATTCATCTATTACATTCATCAAGTATTTCCCGTATTGATTCTTTAACATCGGCTGTGCCAATGCCATCATTTTTTCAGGAGTAATCCAGCCTTTCCGAAAAGCAATTCCTTCTAAACAAGCTATTTTTAACCCCTGACGTTTTTCTATCACTTCAATAAAATTACTAGCCTCTGATAAAGAATCGTGCGTACCAGTATCAAGCCATGCAAAACCACGTCCTAAAAGTTGGACTTTTAATTCTTTAGTATCCAAGAAACATTGGTTTACTGTAGTTATTTCCAATTCTCCACGTGCAGATGGCTTGCTATTCTTTGCTATTTTAACCACTTTATTGGGATAGAAATAAAGGCCCACTACAGCATAGTTTGATTTTGGGTGAACAGGCTTTTCTTCCAATCCTAATACATTACCGTTTTTATCAAATTCCGCAACTCCATAACGTTCGGGATCTGATACCCAATAGCCAAATACAGTAGCTTTGTTTTCTTCTTCAGCCATGCGTACAGCTTCTTTTAGTATATAAGTCAGCCCCTGACCATGAAAAATATTATCTCCTAGTACTAAGCAAACCGAATCATCACCAATAAATTCCTCTCCAATAATGAATGCTTGCGCAAGACCATCAGGCGAAGGTTGTTCTGCATATTCAAAACGGACACCGAAATCAGAACCATCACCTAATAATCGTTGAAAACCAGGAAGATCATACGGAGTAGAAATTATTAAAATCTCACGAATACCTGCAAGCATCAAAACCGAAATGGGATAATAAATCATCGGTTTATCAAATATGGGAAGAAGCTGCTTACTAACTCCCTTGGTAATAGGGTACAAACGAGTACCAGATCCACCGGCTAAAACAATACCTTTCATTTTAATATAATCTGTTTAAATGTGTGCGCTTATCTCTCACTTTATCCCACCAAAGATTTAAAGCAATCCAGGCTACAATATCTCCTATCAATATCACAGTATTATTCACCCATGGTATCAATAAAATATTTACAGCACTAAATGCACAGGATATTAATATTATAATAATCATAGCTTTACGGGGTGTAAATCCCATTGCCAAAAATTTATGATGAATATGATTCTTATCTGGTTCAAAAGGGCTCTTTCCATTACGCAAACGTACCATTACCACACGAATCACATCAAAAGCTGGAATTATTAGTGTACTAAAGGCTATAAGAAAAGTACCTTTGGTATTAGAAATTACCTCAGGATTGTTCTGACTATATTTGATAGCAAGAAAACTTAGTATATACCCCAAAGTTAAGCTGCCGGTATCTCCCATAAATATTTTCCGTGCCCGTTCTGCATTACCGAAAACATTATAATAAAAGAAAGGAACTAATACACCTAAGGTACTAAACGCAAGCATACTATACATCCACAGCCCTTTCTCTATAAACAAAAGGCCAAAGACCAAAAGCGCAACACTACTCAATCCTGATGCTAATCCATCAATTCCATCTATTAAATTAATAGCATTAGTAATGAAAACAATGGTCAATATAGTAAAAGGAATACCAATCCAATTTGGAATTGCATATATCCCCAATAACCCATATAAGTCATTTATCCAAAGCTCTGCGATAGAAAAAAAACAAGCACAGAGAATTTGTATCACAAACTTTTGGCGATAACGCACTCCAATAAGGTCATCTGTAATTCCTGTCAAATATAAAAGAGTCAACCCACAGACTAAAAACAAACATTCCAATAAAAAACAAGTTGCATGTAAATCTGAAATATAATATCCTGTTATAGTACGGAATGCCAATACCAAACAACAAGAAAATAATATCGTTGGGAAAAAAGAAACTCCCCCCAAACGTGGAATGGCACATGTATGGATTTTACGTTTATCTGGTATATCAAATAATCTCTTACGAAGAGAAATTAGTAATATGCGAGGTATGACAAATAACGCTATACAGACAGAAATAACAAAAGCTAAGATTATAAATATATAATTCATTCGAATAATTATTTCATGAATAAAGTTTAATATTAAGCCCCATTTAGTTGATGCAATAATTCATTTTTATACAGCAACTTGATTTTCAATCTTTTCCACATACCCAACCGGCATATCCGCACAAGCACACCCCAGCATATTCAACCGGACAGCAATCTTACTCCTGCCATCCACCGTGACAAGTTCTCCTACAAGACCAGTCAAAGGACCTTTGACAACACGTACTTTTTCACCACGTGCCAAAGGAGCGCTATTCATACAGATTGCCTCTTCGGAATAGTCGAGCATAAAACGGAAACGGGCCATTTGTTCATCAGGAATGATAGTCGGACTGCTCTCACCGCGCATTACCATATAACGACTAACGGTAGAAAAGGAAAGAACCTCTTTGCGTTCTTTAGGATCAGCATGTACAAAAACCATCATGGGAAGCAGCACGGATTCAACCACTTTACGGCGGTCGCTCCATTGATGTACTTCTTGCTGGACCGGTACAAAATTTTCAATCCCCATTTTGTCTAAACGTTCGGCTACCTTCTTCTCATGATGCATACGAACCAGAGCGACATACCAGCGTTTAGAGTGTGCTACGCCTTCCCCTGTCCCAATTTTAGGCCCAGCACTTAAAGTTTCTTTCGTTAGAATCATACTTTTTTACCCCTTAAGTTTCCGTTACTTCTTAGGTAACGGAAATTATAGAGTACTGGACACCTACCACAAAAAGAAGAAGAAATACGTACGAACAAGGGAGTTTAGATACATTTTGCCTGATATACAGAGATATTTGAAAAGTATAGGCAGTCGAATTCATAGAACATGAAATAGGAATGTTTCATGTCCCGATACATTTTTACTGTATATTTAAATAAAAAGAGAAAAAAAAGGAATTTTGCTTGTATGTTATTAACAAATTTGTCTATATTTGCACCGAATAATTTCCGTTACCTAAGAAGTAACAGCTGCGTATTTAGACTGGTTATCAAAGACTTAATATACTTTTCAAAGAATTCCTCTATAATTCCCGACGTAAGAATAATTCAGTCGATTTACTTTGGTACGCTCATTCAATTCAAAGCCTTTCAAGTAAATTTGTGTTGTCTTAATAGATTTATGCCCCAATGATTCGCTAATCATTTCGATAGGTACTCCCCTGTATTTAGCGGTAGTTGCCCAGGAATGACGAAATGTATAAGAAGTCACGGATGAATGGATACGTAATTTTTTAGCTAAACTCTTCAAATCATTATTAAAACGACGCAGTGTGGATTGATATTCTCTATATGCCGCTTCCCCATCCCGTTTATTTTTTCCACTTAATATATAAAAAAGATAATCCGGATGCTCGGGGAGAACAGCAGAATGCGTATTACGAAGTCGGGAAACAATACATGAAGCCGATTCTAAGATTTCTATACTCATTGGGGTTCCAGTCTTGATACGGTTGTACTTCAATATATTCCCCTCCAAATTCGACTTTTCCAGATGAGCAAGATCGGCGAAAGGCATTCCGCAAAATAAAAATAACAAATTAGCGATGGCTTGCGTCCGGCGAAGTTTTTCGGACTGCGGATCTTTATAAAGCAGCGTGTGTAATTCGTTTATAGGAATTGCTTTTTTCTGACGAGTATCTACTCCGGTAAAGACATCACGAAACAAGCGATGAATATAAGGAGCCTGATGAGTATCTACTCCCTTATTGTATATGCAACGTAACATTCGCATATAGGTGGAAATCGTGTTCAACTTCAAGCGGCAGGACATCAGATAACTGCTATACCGCTTCAAGTTCTCACGAGTAATCAAACTGAATGACACACACTCTGTTCCACAAAATATGGTGAAAGAGCGAAGTGCATTCTCATAAACATGTGCTGTGGCATAACGCCCTTCCTGACGCAAACAATTTATATAATTATTTGCACATACGGTAAATCCGTCTTTTCTCATAATTTACTTTCTATATTAATTGATTAAAATAAGTTTGATATTACGAGAAATAGAACGAATTTACAACAAAGAAGGTGATTTACGGTCGTTTTCTTATAAAGTTTTTAGTAACCTATACGATTTAATACTAAATTTGGCTATTTATCAGAAAGTGATAGTGCAAGAACTTCCCCATTGGATACTGGTTTTGTTTTCCGTATTCCACAAACATTCACGAGCCGTTAACAAGCGTTGATTCACATCCATGGTAACTACAATAAAGGAAAGTAGACGTTCGTCAGCAGAAGAATACTCACCTTTCATAGGGGAGTCCACCCGGAAAACAGGTAAATCAATTGTTCCATTTACCCCATTCCAGGTATAAAATTCATTGTAATTCTTATCTCCATGAAAGTAAGCCTTAATCATAGAATGAGAATGGATAAACTGCTCCAGCTTTTCCCAATTCTTTGTGGCTTTCTTTTTGACATCAGTCACCAGACAGGTATCTGCCAACAAATTCTGAAACTTATCTACTGAATTGATCGTATGCTTACCGTTCGGATTCGTAAAATGCTTGGTATCGGCAATGGGAGGATCGTGGGTAAATAAAATAACAGGAATAATCGTATCGGTTCCTATTTCCTGATCGAACCATTGACGCATATATGCATCAGGCCACATTCCCATAAAAACAAACCGTACCCCGTCCTTTACAAAGGAATAATGCACCTTATCCGTTTGATAATTAAAAGTCTCCGCCGTACGTTCCACCGCAGGGCGCATCATCCGGTTGAAAATACCGGCAGCACTGGATGCATCTTTTTCAGGAGATAAAACCTTGGGATAACCTATCGCATTAGAAATATCGTGATTACCCGGTACCAGATACAAAGGAGAACTTATCGATGAATCCCAATCACTGCAAAATTGACTCCATGATATAGTAGCAGATTGAACTCCTTCTTCCATCCGATTGGCAACATCACCCGTACAAACAACAAAATCAGGAGAACCGAATTTTATTCCTGCGCCCACCCCACTATCTTCCGGCAGCCGAGTTTCAGAAAGCAATTTGAAGGTTGCCAACATAGCACGACTTACCTCATCACTTCCCACTTCTTTTCCCCGAAATTCACGTTCAAGACCATAATGTACGTCTGAACAATATATAAAACGAAGAATTCTTCCTTCGTCTGCTCCGGCAGCGGTGCAGCTAAAAAGAAGAATTCCCGTAAATAATAAAAGGATTAGCTTTCTCATTCCTTACAATTATAATCTTACCATTCTATTTTTGTACTTAGTCCGGCAGTGGTGCTATTACTCTCACCTTGAGTGGCTTTCATCATATACCATTCAGCACCGTTATCCTTACGGGCATACGCCATTCCCTCTGTTTCTCCATTGTATTTAGGTGTTTCTCCCCAAACCTCTTCACCGGCATCCGTTAGATTCTTGAATACGTCTATGGCAGTTTCTTCCGGTGAAAGAAGCTCAATCTTCACAGATTTTTTAGCGGAGAGTCCACTTGTAAAGCCTGTAGAATAATCTGCTTGATCCGAAAGAAGCACTAAAAAACCATGAGACTGTATTTTAGTCCCTTCGGGAGCTATATAAACAATATCCCCATCATCTTTTTTAATCTTTACTCCGGTTATATCCAGTTCACGACCTGTACTATTATACAACTCAATATATTTGGGTTTATTACCGTTCAACTCATTCAGCACCAATCCAGTATAATCAATACCGGAAGGTCCTTCAGGTTCCGTAATTTTATTAGCTGTTCCTTTAGTAGCTTTCAATACAACAGTCCATTCTCCCGTACCGTCGGGAATACGTGAATAACTTCCTCCCACTTCATGTTTACCTCCATCACCAAATTCCGCATCCTTATCAAATTTGTCTATATCTTTACCAGAGGGCATTTGCAAATTGATAGAAACAGATTTAGTATTTGAGATTCCTTGAGTAAAATCAACGCCTTTGACTTTCAGCAAATATGCTTTACCGGCAATGGCTGCCCCTTCCCCAAATGTATAAATAATCTCCGAAACACCTTCTTCATCAGTTTTCACCAGTTTAACGCCATTGAGATTAATTGTTGTATTGGAAGTATTATAAATCTCAATCCAATCTTCTTCACTTGCATTCCCATCGTTTCCACAAATTTCATTCAATACCAATCCTGAATAATCAATATCAGTAGGAATTTCCGGTTCCGAGTCATCTTTACACCCAACCAAAGCCAAAGCACAAAGTGTGCTCATCAGCAAAAACTTTTTCATAATCATCTTTTTTTAATTTATATCGTTATTCGCGTTTAAAAAGAAATCATTGTACGCAACTGAAATACATTAAAATCGATTCCTGAAGGCATTAGTTCACTTAAAGGTTTGCCTCCTTTGGTAATTTGTCCTTTAGAGTCGGCATATTTATCATTATTCATATAAATGTAATTCAGCCCAATCACCACATTACGTACAGGATACCAGTTCAACGAAGCAGAATAGCTGGTTGCCTTACCTCCTGTAATATACGCAGCCGGATCATGGAAATCATTCATATTTATATTACTGATACGAGCCGCAACTTCCAAATCCCCCCCTTTACGACGCATTTTCATTGGACCAAATTCCGCCTCATCCGGGGAGTATTGACGGTTTTCTCCCAATATCATATAAGATGCCGTAGCATACCAACCATTAAATACTGCATTTTTCAAATCAGTCTTTTGATTATTAGCACCATAGGTATAGCGGGATATGTTGTTATAAATATATTCTCCATAAGTCAGCAACTTACGATAACGGAATCCCAGTTCGAAGCCTGTAGTATAATAATGATTGACATTCGAAATCTCGGCTTGCACAAATCGGCGACGGTCTACCCTGCTCTCCGGGAAAGTCCGGAAAAGAACCGTCTTATCCTCCAGACCTGAACCGGAAGGTGTCTGATAGTTAAAGTATCCGCCGACATGAATCGTCATATCTTCATTGTAAATAGGCGACACTGCTACACGGGTAGCCAGAGCATAACCGTCATTCCCTCTATTACGCTCTTTCTGAATGATATCCACTTCCCTACCAAATACTCCAGCGGAAGCCCACCAATGTTTTCCCCAACCAGTTCCGGCAAGTCCCAGACGGCGCCCGTCAGCAAAAGCTTCCACTGCCATCGGACGTTCCGAAGCCATCAGATATTTAGAACTTGTTGTACGTTCCATACTCATCGGAACTTTAAAATTTCCCGCCTTTACAAAGAAATGATTATTAAATTTATAGCCCAGATACATATCTTTTATTTCCACTTCATTGTAAGCGAAATCCAGATCCAGTTCTGCAAACCATTTTTTGTATAAAGTGGCTTTCACACCGAAACGTGCACGACGAATACTCACCCCGTTGCTAAAACGGAATTGATTGTCATCGTCCTCCAGATCCTTATTCGTTTTGGATGTCAGATCATTCACATTCGATGCGGGCGAATAGACCGCTGCATCCAAATAAATTCGATTATCAAACCATAAATGAAAGTTTTCATTTTTAAAAGCAAAGTGAAGTTTTCCACTCTCAAAATAAGCCTTTACAGGTATCTTACCCGATTCATCTTCCCAACCGGAAGTCGTGTTTTGTCCCCATACTGAAGTAAATGCCAACAGACCAGCAACCAGAATCATGTTTCTTTTTCTCATATCGTATCTCTATCGTTTTGCAGGCGCAAAGTAAACGACATGGAAATACAAATGAATGACAGAGTTATTACATTTCTACAACAACAAAGGCCGCTCCCGAATAACAGGAACGGCCTTAACATTTTCATTTCAATGTGATGTCAGCCTCTTTTCAAAAAGATGACATTCTGCTTATTTATACTCTGCCCAGCTCTTGATAGCTATATCATCCACACTCATCGTACAGAAGGCATTGATAAATGCACTAGCCAGACGGGCATTCGTAATCAACGGTATATTCAAGTCAATGGCAGCACGACGGATTTTATACCCATTACTTAATTCTCCGGCTGTCAGATTCTTCGGGATATTGACTACCATATCGATTTCCTTGCGATGAAGCATCTCCAATGCTTGCGGATGCCCCTCCTCACTCGGCCAATAGACATGAGTACTTTCAATTCCATTCTCTGCAAGCGTTTTGTGTGTACCACCCGTTGCAAAGAGTTTGTATCCCTTATTCACCAACATACGGGCCGCATCCATCATATCCGCTTTTTGCTTCATGGTACCTGTAGAAAGCAGGATATTCTTCTGCGGAATACGATAGCCTACAGAAAGCATAGCCTTCAATACAGCACATGAAGTATCCATACCGATACAACCTACTTCACCGGTAGAAGCCATATCTACTCCCAACACCGGATCGGCCTTCTGCAAGCGGTTGAAGGAAAATTGGGAGGCCTTGATTCCGACATAATCCAGTTCGAAGAGATTCTTTTCCGGTTTCTCCACAGGCAGACCGAGCATCACTTTCGTTGCCAGCTCGATAAAGTTGATCTTCAACACTTTGCTGACAAACGGGAAAGAACGACTGGCACGCAGATTACATTCAATCACCTTGATATCGTTGTCTTTCGCCAGATACTGAATATTAAACGGACCGGAGATATTCAAAGCCTTAGCAATCTCACGGCTGATACGCTTAATACGGCGAACAGTTTCTACATACAGCTTTTGCGGCGGGAACTGAATCGTTGCGTCGCCGGAATGTACTCCCGCAAATTCGATATGCTCACTTATAGCGTATGCTACAATTTCTCCATTCTGCGCCACCGCATCCATTTCCACTTCCTTGGCGTGTTCGATAAACTGGCTTACTACCACCGGATGTTTCTTCGATACATTAGCTGCCAGTTTCAAGAAACGTTCCAATTCTTCCTGGTTGGAACAAACATTCATCGCAGCTCCCGAAAGCACATAGGACGGACGAACAAGTACGGGGAAACCTACCTCTTCAACGAACTCCTGAATGTCATCCATAGAAGTTAATTCACGCCAACGGGGCTGATCCACACCGATACGGTCAAGCATGGCAGAGAATTTCTCACGATCTTCGGCATTGTCAATACTCTTGGCACTCGTACCTAGAATATTGATCTTCTGTGCATCCAGACGCAAAGCAAGGTTATTTGGAATCTGGCCGCCGGTAGATACAATTACCCCATGCGGATTCTCCAGTTCCAGAATATCCATCACACGTTCAAAAGTCAATTCATCAAAGTACAAACGGTCGCACATATCGTAATCCGTAGATACGGTTTCAGGATTATAGTTAATCATGACACTGCGCCATCCCTCTTTTCGAATGGTATTCAAAGCCTGTACGCCACACCAGTCGAATTCTACGGAAGAACCGATACGATAAGCACCGGAACCCAATACGACGATGGATTTATGGTCGCCCAGATAACGCACATCATTTGCTACACCGCTATAAGTAAGATACAGATAATTGGTTTGTGCCGGGTATTCGGCTGCCAACGTATCGATCTGTTTCACTACCGGAAGAATGCCTGCCTCTTTACGGTGTTTGCGGATATAAAGAATTCCATCTTCCATATCACCTTCGTAACCGATGGCACGGGCAATCTGGAAATCGGAGAAACCTTGAACCTTAGCTTTACGGAGCAATTCGTTCGGCAGATCGGCAATCTGTTTGTGATTGTTTCCCCAACTATGCAGTTCTTCGGAAGTCTTCATAATATTCATTAACTTCTGCAAGAACCATTTATCAATCTTAGTCAATTCGTGCACCTGATCGATGGTGTAGCCGGCGCGAAACGCTTTCGAGATCACGAAAATACGTTTATCGGTCGGTTCGCGCAAGGCTTTATCAATGTCGGAAATAACCAATTCTTTGTTCTCCACAAAACCATGCATTCCCTGTCCGATCATACGAAGACCTTTCTGGATAGCTTCTTCAAAAGTGCGTCCGATAGCCATCACTTCACCCACAGATTTCATAGAAGAACCCAACTCTTTATCTACACCGTGGAATTTACCTAAATCCCAACGAGGAATCTTACATACGACATAATCCAGTGCCGGTTCGAAGAAAGCGGAAGTAGTCTTGGTTACAGAATTCTTCAGGTCGAAGAGTCCATAACCCAATCCCAATTTGGCAGCAACGAAAGCCAGCGGATAACCGGTTGCCTTAGATGCTAAAGCCGATGAACGGGAAAGGCGGGCATTTACTTCGATCACCCGGTAATCTTCGGATTCGGGATCGAAGGCATATTGTACGTTACATTCACCCACGATACCGATATGGCGGATGATACGTATTGCCAATTCCCGAAGTTTATGATACTCTTTATTGGTAAGCGTCTGTGAAGGAGCAATAACGATAGACTCACCGGTATGAATACCCAGCGGATCGAAGTTTTCCATATTACAAACGGTGATACAGTTATCGAAGCGGTCACGTACCACTTCATATTCCACTTCTTTCCAACCGCGTAGTGATTTCTCCACCAATACCTGTGGGGAGAAAGAGAATGCTTTTTCTACCAGCACATCCAGCTGTTGTTCATTATCACAGAAACCGGACCCCAAGCCTCCTAACGCATAAGCAGCACGAACAATCACCGGATAGCCCAGTTCTTTTGCTGCGCGACGTGCATCTTCCGCATTTTCTACGGCTTCACTCTTGATGGTTTTTACATTGATCTCATTCAATTTCTGAACAAAAAGTTCACGGTCCTCGGTATCCATAATGGCCTGTACCGGAGTACCCAACACTTTTACATTATATTTTTCAAGAATACCTTCTTTATACAATGCTACTCCACAGTTCAGAGCCGTCTGACCACCGAACGCCAGCATAATACCTTCCGGTTTTTCTTTTTGGATCACTTTCTCTACGAAGTACGGAGTCACCGGAAGAAAGTAAATTTGATCTGCCACTCCTTCGGAAGTCTGCACCGTAGCAATATTCGGATTGATAAGAATGGTTTCAATACCCTCTTCTTTCAAGGCTTTAAGTGCCTGTGAACCGGAATAGTCAAATTCACCAGCCTCACCGATTTTCAGGGCACCTGAACCTAATAGCAATACTTTCTTTATATTTTCTTTCATTGTTACAATAGTTTTACAAATTCGTCGAACAGGAATTCCGTATCCGTAGGTCCACTCGCAGCTTCCGGGTGGAATTGCGCAGAGAACCAGGGATTCTTTTTATGTTTGATTCCCTCGTTGGACCCATCGTTCATATTGATAAACAACGGTTCCCACTCTGCACTCAACGTATTATTGTCTACGGCATAACCATGATTTTGTGAAGTAATGAAACAACGTTCCGTACCTATCATACGCACCGGCTGATTGTGGCTACGATGTCCGTATTTCAATTTATAAATCTTGGCTCCGCCCGCTTTTGAAAGCAACTGGTTACCCATACAGATGCCGAAGATAGGCAGTTTCTCATTTACCATCGCCTTCCGTATATTCTGTACTGCAGCATCACAAGTATCCGGGTCACCCGGTCCGTTGGAGATAAACAACCCGTCAAATTCGAGTCCGCTATAATCATAATCCCAAGGTACACGGATCACTTCTACATTACGTTTCAGCAGACAACGAATAATATTTGTCTTTACACCGCAATCTACCAGGATAACCTTCTTAAATTGAGAATTGAAAGTTGAGAATTGAGAATTAAGCTGCGCATAGGAACTATTTACGGAGAAAGTTTGTGAAGTTCCGGCAGGAAGATAGCAAATAATCTCTTTGCAAGATACACGATCTACATAATTGACGCCTGCGTATACTGCTTCAGGCACATTATCCGGTTCATCATCGAAAACGATTTTTCCCATCATTACTCCATGTTCACGAAGAACCTTAGTCAGCTCGCGCGTATCAATGCCTGTGATACCGGGAATCTGCTCGCGTTTCAACCAGTCACCGAGACTTTCCACCGCATTCCAGTGGCTGTATTCATAAGAATAGTCACTTACGATAATCGCTTCCGCATGGATTTTCTCACTTTCCATGAAAGTGGCAAGTCCATTCGGTTCGATGGTAAAAGGAGGAACACCGTAGTTGCCTACCAGAGGATAGGTAAGCGTCATCAACTGTCCGGCGTATGAAGGGTCAGTAAGGCTCTCCGGGTATCCGGTCATGGCAGTATTAAAAACTACTTCGCCTGCCACCGGCTTCTCGTAGCCAAACGACTTACCGGAAAACCGGCTCCCGTCGTCAAGGATTAATGTCACATTTCTCATTCTTATTATTGAATCGTTGTATGGTTGTTAGAATTGATACATTTGTTCTATATAGTCGATGAACGCCCGGTTCACCATTTTCACACCTCCCGGTGTAGGGTAGTTACCGCTAAAATACCAGTCGCCTTTATGATGCGGACAAGCCTCGTGCAATCCCTCCAACGGTTGATAGACAATTTCCACTTTCGCCTTTGTTCCCTTGGGAGTCAGCAGTTCCACCATCTTGGCAGAGATTTCCTCATCGGTGAACGGAGCATAGATATTCTTCACATAGTTTATCATCTGCTCTTTCGGCAGTCCCACCTGATCTTTCGATTTACGGTAGGCAGCCGCAATCACATCTTTCATATCCCGCTCCTTTAAAAGTTCGACAGCAGCTCGGAAAGCGATAAACTCACTCATCTTTGCCATATCGATACCGTAATAGTCAGGATAACGCACTTGCGGAGAAGAAGATACTATCACAATCTTCTTCGGACCGAGACGGTCGAGAATACCGATAATACTTTGTTTCAACGTAGTACCACGCACAATGCTGTCGTCAATAATCACCAGATTATCAACACCGGGTACCAGACTTCCGTATGTAATGTCATACACATGGGCTGCCAGATCATTACGACTGTTTCCTTCGGCAATAAACGTACGGAGTTTGATATCCTTGATCGCCACCTTTTCGCTACGGATGCGGCGGGAAAGAATGACTTCCAGTTCCTCCATATCCGGATGATGCCCTAATGCAGCAATTTGCTGCACTTTCTCCTCATTCAAGTAATCGTCCAGTCCCTGCAACATTCCGTAGAAAGCCACCTCCGCAGTATTGGGAATAAAAGAAAAAACCGTATGATCGATGTCATTATTGATAGCTTTCAATATTCTCGGAACCAACTTTTCACCCAACCGTTTCCTTTCCTTATAAATATCGACATCACTCCCACGGGAGAAATAGATACGTTCGAAAGAACAGGCATGATTTTCGCGCGGCTTGTTAATTTGCGAAGTACGGATTTTACCTTCTTTGCTGATTAACAATGCTTGCCCCGGTTGCAATTCTTTGATTTCCTCAAACGGAACATTCAAAGCAGTCTGGATCACCGGACGTTCGGAAGCAAGAACAGCTATCTCATCATCCTGATACCAGAATGCAGGCCGGATTCCCCACGGGTCGCGGATGGCGAAGGACTCGCCGCTCCCGGTCAATCCGCAGATCACGTATCCCCCATCCCATTCGCGGCTGGAAGTGCGCAACACGTTTGCCAAATCAATATATTCTTCTATATAATGAGTGATTCCCATGCCCGTAAGCCCCTCGGCTTCGGCAAGATTGAATACACGCTCCACTTCACGGTCAAGACGGTGTCCCACCTGCTCCAACATGATATATGTATCGGCATATTTACGCGGATGCTGACCAATGGCAGTGATACGGGCAAATATCTCGTCCACATTTGTCATATTGAAATTTCCGCAGAGGGCCAGATTCTTGGCACGCCAGTTATTTCTTCTTAAAAATGGATGCACATAAGAGATTCCGGATTTTCCCGTAGTGGAATAACGAAGATGTCCCATATATACTTCACCGGCAAAAGGCAAAGTTCGTTTGGCATACGCTGCATCGTGCAACTGTTCGGGAGTGAGATCCTTAAAATTGTTTTGAACGTTTTCAAAGATTTCCGTAATGGCTCCGGAACCTAAAGCGCGTTCACGAAACATATATTCTTCACCCGGATTTGCTTCCAGTTTCACACATGCCAGTCCCGCACCTTCCTGTCCACGATTATGCTGCTTCTCCATCAACAGGTAGAGTTTATTAAGACCATACATCCATGTCCCGTACTTTTTCTCGTAATACTCTAACGGTTTGAGCAAGCGTATCATGGCAACGCCACATTCATGTTTCAATTGTTCCATCTCTCTATATACTAGTTACTACTTAAAGTTACTCTACTGTTACCGACTTCGCCAGATTTCTCGGCTGATCCACATCCATCCCTTTGCATACCGCAATGTGGTAAGCAAGAAGTTGCAGAGGTACCGTAGTAATTAACGGATCGAGACATTCGATTGTTTCAGGAAGTTCGATACTACAGTCAGCGATTTTGCTGATAACGGTATCTCCTTTCGTCACAAATGCAATCACTTTTCCTTTCCGTGCCTTAATCTCCTGAATATTACTTACTACTTTCTCATACAACCCATTCTGGGTAGCAATCACCACTACCGGCATTTCCGCATCGATCAGGGCAATCGGTCCATGCTTCATCTCCGCAGCCGGATAACCTTCGGCGTGAATATACGATATTTCTTTCAATTTCAATGCACCTTCCAGAGCAACGGGATAACTATATCCGCGTCCCAGGTAAATAAAATTATGCGCATAAGTGAAAGTTTTCGATAACTCCGCCAAAGTATCATTCAATTCCAACACCTCTTTCATTTTTTCCGGAATATGATTTAACTCCTGTACGATTGAAAGATAATGCTGTTCGTCAATGGTTCCTTTCGCTTTGGCAAGTGTCAATGCCAACATCGCCAATACAGTGACCTGTCCGGTAAATGCTTTGGTAGAAGCCACCCCGATTTCTGGACCCACATGAATATATGAACCGGTATGAGTGGCACGGGGAATAGAAGAGCCGATCGCATTGCAAATGCCATATATAAATGCCCCGCGGCTTTTCGCCAATTCCACAGCAGCCAATGTATCTGCCGTCTCGCCACTCTGGGAGATTGCTATCACCACATCCTGCCCGTCAATCACCGGATCACGGTAGCGGAATTCGGAAGCATACTCCACTTCCACCGGTATGCGGCAAAAACTCTCAATCAGATGCTTACCGATCAGTCCGGCATGCCAGGAAGTTCCGCAAGCAACAATAATAAACCGTTTGGCATTCAGCAGCTTTTCCCGGTGATCTATCACAGCAGAAAGCACCACATTATCAGCTTCCACATTGATACGTCCGCGCATGCAATCACGAATACAATCGGGCTGTTCGAAAATCTCTTTCAACATAAAGTGCGGATATCCCCCTTTTTCCAACTGACCGAGGTTGAGTTCCACCTTCTTTATTTCAGGTATCATTTCGACATTGTTCAAGTTGACTACCTTCAACTCCTTCCCCAGATTCAAAACAGCTATTTCCCCGTCTTCCAGATAAACCACTTTATCAGTATATTCTACAATCGGAGTAGCATCTGAAGCAAGAAAGAACTCATTCTCTCCAATCCCCACTACCAATGGACTGCTCTTACGGGCAGCAATAATCTCATCGGGATGCTCCTTATCAAGAATCGCAATCGCATAAGCACCAATTACCTCCCCTAACGCCAACTGAACAGCCGTCAACAGACTGACCTGATTAGTGACTTTCATGTATTCTATTAATTGAACGAGGACTTCGGTATCTGTACTACTTTTAAAAATATAGCCTTTGGCTTGAAGTTTTTCTTTAAGAACGGCGTAGTTTTCAATAATACCGTTATGAATGAGAGCGAGCTTTTCGGAAGAAGAGTAATGAGGGTGGGCGTTAGCAGAACAAGGTTCCCCGTGAGTAGCCCAACGGGTATGGGCAATTCCGATTGTACCGGAAATATCTTTCTGTGTGACGAAATTTTCAAGATCAGAGACTTTTCCTTTCGTCTTATACACATTTAACTGTTGGTCATCACTAATGATTGCTACCCCCGCGCTGTCATATCCACGATACTCCAGTCGCTTCAGCCCTTTGATAAGGATAGGGTAGGCTTTTCGTTTACCAATATAGCCTACTATTCCACACATATTATGATATTTTTATTTCGCCTGCAAATATACACATTACAAATAACATAAAGACAACAAAAAGCATATTTATTTGACAGAAACGCATAAAAAAGTTGCAAACACATCAAAAAGTTAAATAATATATTATTTTTAGCTCAAAAAGAAACAAATTACAATCAGCTTCAAATAAGGATAAATAAGCTAACAAATTAAAAGCAAATTTCCTGTTTTTAATAACAAATTAAAAGAATAAAGATTCCTATTCTCATTTCGCGTCACACAAAAGCTAAACTTCACTATCATTTTGAAATTAAAATATTAACTTTGCCAAACAATTTGATACATCAAACAGGTATTATCATACAATAAAGCTAGTAAGAATGAAGAAACAAGAACTTTTTAACAACGTAACAGAAGGATTCCCTTACCAACGACAGCCCCAACAGGTAGGCTTGTACGATGCGGCATACGAACACGATGCCTGCGGTGTCGGTATGCTGGTTAACATTCATGGAGAAAAGTCACACGACATTGTTGAGTCGGCTTTAAAGGTATTAGAAAACATGCGCCATCGTGGTGCCGAGGGTGCGGATAACAAGACCGGTGACGGTGCAGGTATCATGCTTCAAATTCCGCATGAGTTTATTTTATTACAAGGTATTCCTGTCCCCGAAAAAGGACGGTACGGCACAGGATTATTGTTTTTACCGAAAAACGAAAAAGACCAGGCAGCTATTCTAAGTATTATTATTGAAGAAATTGAAAAAGAAGGACTCACATTGATGCATTTACGCAATGTGCCCACCTGCCCCGAAATCCTGGGAGAATCGGCTCTGGCAAACGAACCGGACATCAAACAAGTGTTCATCACCGGATTTACGGAAACGGAAACTGCCGACCGGAAGTTATATCTGATCCGGAAAAGAATCGAAAATAAAGTCAGATTGTCATCTATTCCGGCAAAAGACGATTTTTATGTTGTGTCACTCTCTACCAAAAGCATTACATATAAAGGTATGCTTTCATCATTACAGCTGCGCAACTATTATCCGGACCTGACAAATAGCTATTTTACCAGCGGACTGGCATTGGTGCACTCTCGTTTCAGTACCAATACATTCCCTACATGGGGATTGGCACAGCCGTTCCGTCTGCTGGCACACAACGGTGAAATCAATACTATCCGTGGTAACCGAGGATGGATGGAAGCCCGTGAAAGTGTACTCTCCACTCCCACTTTAGGCGATATAAAAGAAATCCGCCCGATTATACAACCGGGCATGAGCGACAGTGCTTCTCTGGACAATGTACTGGAGTTCCTGGTGATGTCAGGATTGAGCCTGCCACATGCCATGGCTATGCTCGTGCCGGAATCTTTCAACGAGAAGAACCCGATCAGTGAGGATCTGAAATCATTCTACGAATACCACTCCATCCTGATGGAACCGTGGGACGGACCGGCCGCACTACTATTCAGCGACGGACGATTTGCCGGAGGTATGCTCGACCGCAATGGCCTGCGCCCTGCCCGTTATCTGATTACTAAAAACGATATGATGGTAGTGGCTTCGGAAGTCGGTGTTATGGATTTCGAACCGGGAGACATCAAAGAAAAAGGTCGCTTACAGCCCGGCAAAATCCTGCTGGTGGATACGGAAAAAGGCGAGATCTACTATGACGGCGAACTGAAAAAACAGTTGGCTGAAGCCAAGCCTTACCGCACCTGGCTATCTACCAACCGAATCGAACTGGATGAACTGAAAAGCGGGCGCAAAGTTCCTCATCACGTAGCAAACTACGACCGGATGCTTCGTACTTTCGGCTACTCCAAAGAGGACATCGAAAGGCTGATTATGCCGATGGCAAGCACCGGAGCAGAACCGATCAATTCAATGGGTAACGATACGCCACTCGCCGTACTTTCAGATAAACCACAGTTGCTTTACAACTATTTCCGTCAGCAATTTGCACAGGTAACCAATCCGCCCATTGATCCCCTTCGTGAAGAACTGGTGATGTCATTGACGGAATACATTGGAGCAGTCGGTATGAATATTCTGACGCCCAGTGAAAGTCATTGCAAAATGGTACGCCTGAATCATCCGATTTTAAGCAATACCCAACTGGATATTCTTTGTAATATCCGGTATAAAGGCTTCAAAACAGTCAAACTACCCATGTTGTTTGAGGTTGCCAAAGGGAAAGCCGGACTGCAGGAAGCACTGACCCATCTTTGTAAAATGGCGGAAGAATCCGTGACGGAAGGTGTAAACTACATTGTCCTGACCGACCGTGAGGTGGATATTACCCATGCTGCCATTCCATCATTGCTGGCAGTAAGCGCTGTTCATCACCACCTGATTTCAGTTGGTAAACGGGTGCAAACGGCATTGATCGTAGAAAGTGGTGAAATACGTGAAGTGATGCACGCCGCGTTATTGTTGGGTTTCGGAGCAAGTGCCCTGAATCCTTACATGGCATTCGCTGTCCTCGACCGACTGGTAAAAGACAAAGATATTCAGTTGGATTATACCACTGCTGAAAAGAACTATATCAAATCCATCTGTAAAGGCTTGTTTAAAATCATGAGTAAGATGGGTATCTCTACGATCCGCTCCTATCGTGGTGCTAAGATTTTCGAAGCTGTCGGTTTGAGTGAAGAATTGAGCAAGGCTTATTTTGGAGGACTCGGTTCACCGATCGAAGGTATCCGTCTGGAAGAAATAGCCAGAGATGCCATTGCTTTCCATAAAGAAGGATTTGAAAGTATTAAAAATGAAGAGTTATTAAAAAATAACGGTTTGTATGCTTTCCGTAAAGATGGAGAAAAGCACGCATGGAATCCGGAAACAATCAGCACTCTGCAATTGGCTACACGACTGGGGAGTTATAAAAAATTTAAAGAGTACACCCATCTGGTAGACGAAAAAGAGAAGCCTATTTTCCTTCGTGACTTTCTGGGATTCCCTCGTAATCCGATTTCAATCGATCAGGTAGAACCGGTGGAAAACATTCTGCATCGTTTCGTCACGGGGGCTATGTCTTTTGGTTCTATCAGCAAAGAGGCTCATGAGGCAATGGCTATTGCCATGAATAAAATTCACGGACGCAGTAATACCGGTGAAGGTGGCGAAGACGCTGCCCGTTTCCAACCGCTGCCCGATGGCAGTTCTTTACGAAGTGCAATCAAGCAGGTAGCTTCCGGTCGTTTCGGTGTAACAGCAGAATATCTGGTTAATGCGGACGAAATTCAAATCAAGATAGCACAGGGAGCCAAACCGGGTGAAGGCGGACAACTACCGGGATTTAAAGTGAACGATGTGATTGCGAAAACACGTCATTCCATTCCGGGAATTTCGCTGATTTCTCCTCCGCCTCATCATGATATTTATTCGATTGAGGATTTGGCACAATTAATCTTCGATTTGAAAAATGTAAATCCACAGGCCAAAATCAGTGTGAAACTGGTAGCAGAAAGCGGCGTCGGTACGATTGCTGCGGGTGTGGCAAAAGCAAAGGCGGACCTAATTGTCATCTCTGGTGCTGAAGGGGGAACAGGTGCTTCTCCGGCTTCTTCTATCCGCTATGCGGGTATCTCACCGGAATTGGGATTGAGCGAGACACAGCAAACATTGGTTTTGAACGGACTTCGTGGTCAAATAGTCCTGCAAGCCGACGGACAACTGAAAACCGGACGTGATGTCATTTTAATGGCCTTAATGGGTGCCGAAGAATATGGTTTCGCCACCTCGGCATTGATTGTATTAGGTTGTGTGATGATGCGTAAATGCCATCAGAACACTTGTCCGGTAGGAGTTGCCACGCAGAATGAAGAGTTACGTAAACGCTTTCATGGACGCAGTGAATATTTAGTAAACTTTTTCACATTCCTGGCACAGGAAGTCCGCGAGCATTTGGCTGAAATGGGATTCACCCGGATGGATGACATCATCGGGCGTACAGACTTAATCGAGCGCAAGTCCGATGCCAATGACCCAAATCCGAAACATGCTTTAATCGACTTCACCAAATTGCTGGCACGTGTTGACAACAGTGCGGCTATCCGTCATGTCATCGACCAAGATCATGGAATTTCTGCTGTAAAGGATGTAACCATCATCGATGCCGCACAAGAAGCTATCGAACATGAGAAAGAGATTTCTTTAGAATATACGATTGCCAATACAGACCGTGCAATAGGTGCTATGCTTTCCGGAGTAATCGCCAAGAAATATGGTGCCAAAGGATTGCCGGAACATACGCTGAATGTAAAATTCAAAGGTTCGGCAGGTCAATCTTTCGGAGCTTTTCTCGTACCGGGAGTTAACTTTAAACTGGAAGGTGAAGCGAATGATTACCTGGGTAAAGGATTGAGCGGCGGGCGTATCTCCGTATTGCCTCCTATCCGCAGCAATTTCGAAGCCGAAAAAAATACAATCGCCGGTAATACCTTGCTTTATGGCGCAACAAGCGGTGAAGTATATATCAACGGCCGTGTAGGAGAGCGTTTCGCTGTTCGTAACTCCGGCGCAGTTGCCGTCGTAGAAGGCGTGGGTGACCATTGTTGCGAATACATGACCGGAGGTCGTGTGGTAGTCCTCGGACAAACCGGACGTAACTTTGCAGCCGGTATGAGTGGCGGTGTAGCTTATGTATGGAACAAAGACGGCAACTTCGATTATTTCTGTAACATGGAAATGGTGGAACTGTCACTCATCGAAGAAGCCAGCTACCGGAAAGAGTTGCACGAACTAATCCGCCAGCATTACCTCTACACAGGCTCGAAACTGGCACGCATCCTGCTCGACAACTGGAATCATTACGTAGATCAATTCATCCAAGTAGTGCCCATCGAATACAAAAAAGTATTGCAGGAAGAACAAATGAGAAAGTTACAACAAAAAATTGCAGATATGCAAAGAGACTATTAGATTTACAATTTGACTATTTACAATTTACTATTTGAATGTATAGTATAGTCTGTAAATAGTCAAATAGCAAATGATAAGATAGTCTAGAAATAGTAAATAGTAAATCGTCAAATAGTAAATAACAAGATGGGAGATCCTAAAGCATTTCTAAATATACCTCGACAAGAGGCGGGATACCGCCCTGTAAACGAGCGAATCGCTGACTATAGTCAGGTAGAACAGACTTTGAATACAAACAGCCGTAAATTGCAGGCGTCACGCTGTATGGATTGCGGTGTACCTTTCTGTCATTGGGCATGCCCGATAGGAAATAAACAACCGGAATGGCAGGATGCATTATACAGGGGAAAATGGAAGGAGGCATACGAAGTATTGTCGTCTACTTGCGATTTTCCTGAATTTACAGGACGTATTTGTCCTGCTCTTTGCGAGAAATCGTGTGTGTTGAAACTTTCCTGCGATCAGCCGGTGACTATTCGCGAGAATGAAGCAGCTATCGTAGAAGCGGCTTTTCGTGAAGGATATATACAAGTAAAGACGCCGGAAAGAAACGGAAAGAAAGTGGCGGTGATTGGTGCAGGTCCTGCTGGATTGGTGGTGGCTAATCAGCTGAATTTAAAAGGATATAGCGTTACTTTATTCGATAAGGATGAAGCGCCCGGAGGATTATTACGATTCGGTATTCCTAATTTCAAACTGGATAAAAATGTAATTGACCGACGGATGAAGATATTGGCTGCAGAAGGAATACAGTTTGAGATGGGAGTAGAAATAGACGTTAATCATTTACCGGAAGGATTCGATGCTTACTGCATCTGTACCGGAACCCCCACTGCACGTGACTTGAGTATTCCGGGACGTGAACTGAAAGGGATTCATTTCGCACTCGAAATGCTGGCACAACAGAATAGGATTCTGGCAGGACAGACTTTCCCGAAAGACAAGTTGGTAAATGCCAAAGGCAAAAAGGTTCTCGTGATAGGTGGCGGAGACACTGGTTCCGACTGCATCGGAACCAGTGTGAGACAGGGAGCCGTCAGTGTCACTCAAATCGAAATCATGCCGAAACCTCCTATCGGCTACAATCCGGCTACTCCTTGGCCACAATGGCCGGCAGTCTTCAAAACGACTTCCAGCCATGAAGAAGGTTGTACACGCCGCTGGTGCCTGGCTTCCAATCAGTTCCTCGGAAAGAATGGAAAAGTGACAGGTGTAGAAGTGGAAGAAGTAGAATGGATTCCGGCAGCAGATGGCGGACGTCCCACAATGAAACCAACAGGGAAGAAGGAAGTCATCGAGGCTGATATGGTATTATTGGCGATGGGATTCCTGAAACCGGAACAACCCAAATTTGCAAAGAATGTATTTCTTGCCGGTGATGCCGAGACTGGTGCCAGCTTAGTAGTACGCGCCATGGCAGGAGGACGAAAGGCTGCTGCGGAAATAGATGCTTATCTAATACAATAAGGTTTGCAACAGTGTACAACAAGAAGCTCGATTGCTATTATCGGTTCGTTCCATATCTGTAGAACTAAAGAATAACAGATATGGAACTAAAGGAAAACAGTTATGGAACTAAACGATAACAATTATGGAACGAATTAAGAATAACTAGTCAGCTTCTTAGAAATAGCGAATAAACAATCAACAGATTACATTACCCCCTCTAAAAATTAAAGTTATGTGTGGAATAGCAGGTATACTCAACATCAAAGTTCAAACGAAAGAGCTAAGAGATAAAGCACTGAAAATGGCCCAGAAGATCCGTCATCGCGGACCGGACTGGAGTGGAATCTATGTAGGCGGAAGTGCCATCCTGGCACACGAACGTCTTTCCATTGTCGACCCGCAAAGTGGCGGACAGCCGTTATACTCTCCCGATCGTAAACAAGTGCTCGCCGTCAACGGTGAGATTTACAATCACCGTGATATTCGCGCTAAATATGCGGGAAAATATAACTTTCAGACCGGAAGTGACTGTGAGGTAATTCTTGCCCTTTACAAAGATAAAGGCATCCATTTTCTGGAAGATATTAGCGGTATCTTTGCTTTCGTTCTTTATGATGAGGAAAAGGATGAATTTCTAATTGCCCGTGATCCGATAGGGGTTATTCCTTTATATATAGGAAAAGATAAAGAGGGAAAAATCTACTTCGGCAGCGAGTTGAAAGCCCTTGAAGGATTTTGCGACGAATATGAAATATTTCTCCCCGGACATTACTTCTATAGTAAAGAGGGAAAAATGAAACGTTGGTATTCGCGCGACTGGACAGAATATGAAACCGTAAAAGAGAATGATGCACAAACCGTTGATGTGAAAATAGCATTAGAAGAGGCTGTACACCGCCAGTTAATGAGTGACGTACCGTACGGAGTGCTTCTTTCGGGCGGGTTGGATAGTTCTGTCATCTCCGCCATTGCCAAAAAATATGCGGCAAAGCGTATAGAAACAGACGGAGCGAGTGATGCGTGGTGGCCTCAACTCCACTCCTTCGCCATCGGACTAAAAGGTGCTCCCGATTTGATTAAAGCACGTGAAGTGGCTGAATATATCGGTACTGTCCATCACGAAATAAACTATACTGTTCAGGAAGGTTTGGATGCCCTGCGTGATGTCATTTATTTCATCGAGACATACGATGTAACCACGGTACGCGCTTCCACTCCCATGTACCTACTGGCACGTGTCATCAAATCGATGGGTATCAAAATGGTGTTGAGCGGTGAAGGCGCCGATGAAGTTTTCGGTGGTTATCTGTATTTCCACAAGGCTCCCACTCCACAGGCATTCCACGAAGAAACAGTACGTAAACTTTCAAAGTTGCACATGTACGATTGCCTCCGCGCCAATAAAAGTTTGTCAGCATGGGGAGTAGAAGGACGTGTTCCTTTCCTTGATAAAGAATTCCTCGACGTAGCCATGAACCTGAATCCGAAAGCTAAAATGTGCCCCGGAAAGGAAATTGAGAAACGGATTGTTCGCGAAGCCTTTGCCGAGATGTTACCGGAAAGTGTGGCGTGGAGACAAAAAGAGCAGTTCAGTGACGGTGTAGGATATTCATGGATTGACACATTGAGGGAAATCACAGCTGCTGCTGTGAGCGATCAGCAAATGGAACATGCTGCCGAACGCTTCCCTATCAACACGCCACAAAATAAAGAAGAATACTATTATCGCAGTATCTTTGAAGAGCATTTCCCCAGTGAAAGTGCAGCACGCACCGTACCCAGTGTTCCCAGTGTGGCCTGCTCCACAGCAGAAGCGCTGGCGTGGGATATTGCTTTCAGGAATCTGAATGAGCCTAGCGGACGTGCGGTGAGA
This sequence comes from Bacteroides sp. AF32-8BH, assembly GCF_003435205.1. Taxonomy (NCBI): domain Bacteria; kingdom Pseudomonadati; phylum Bacteroidota; class Bacteroidia; order Bacteroidales; family Bacteroidaceae; genus Bacteroides; species Bacteroides sp. AF32-8BH. The sequence continues at coordinate 40,763 of NZ_QVLZ01000056.1, forward strand.
GGAATACACGAAGAGGCCTATACTTAACTGATAAGAATAACAGAATCTGCTCTTTCTGTTATTCTTTTGTAACATTTCTATTTTAAAATCTCAAGGATTAACGCAGATTAGCATATTATTGTCTGATTTGCGTTTTCTTTTTTATAATTTTGAGGCCAAACCAAATTAAATCTATCAAACTTTTAAAAGACCAAACAAATGAATTTAAAAAAAATGATGATGGCTTCTGCCCTTCTAATGGTTGCTTGCTGTATGCAGGCACAGACAAAAGTGATAGCCCACCGTGGATTCTGGAAAACTCCGGGATCATCACAAAACAGTATTTCATCACTTCTAAAAGCAGATTCCATCGGTTGTTACGGTTCAGAATTTGACGTATGGATCGCTAAGGATAACAAGTTGGTGGTCAACCATGATCCTGTATACAAGATGAGACCGATGGAGTATTCCAAAGGTGACGCACTGACCGGACTTAAATTATCCAACGGAGAAAACTTACCCAGCCTGGAACAATATCTGGAAGCCGGGAAAAACTGTAATACCCGACTGATTCTCGAACTGAAAGCACATAGTAACAAGAAACGTGAAACCAAAGCCGTACAGGGAATCCTTGCCATGGTGAAGAAAATGGGACTGGAAAACCGCATGGAATATATCACGTTCTCCCTGCATGCCATGAAAGAGTTTATCCGCCTGGCTCCTGCCGGTACTCCGGTATTTTACCTTAACGGGGAACTGTCCCCCAAAGAATTAAAGGAACTCGGTGCTGCCGGTCTTGATTATCACATGGGAGTGATTAAGAAACACCCCGAATGGATCAAAGAAGCTCATGAACTCGGCTTGAAAGTAAATGTGTGGACTGTGGACGAAGTGGAAGATATGAAATCGCTGATCGAACAGAAAGTAGATTTGATTACCACCAACGAACCAGTCATCTTACAAGAAGAACTGAAAAAACATCAATAAGATAAAATCATTACAAAGTAAACTATTTAATATCCGTCTTTAAAGAAACAGCTCGTTCCTTTAAAAGAAACAGGATGTTTCTCGGTGTCGAACGAGGTTGTGTCAAAACGCTGACACAGCCTTTTTTATGCGCAAAGCCCAGA
>NZ_QVLZ01000057.1:0-40775 GCF_003435205.1 Bacteroides sp. AF32-8BH
TCGCCCGTATCGTGGGCGCGACAAAGAGAGAGGAAGGATATTTCGAGGGAGGCGGCTACGCCGTGACTTGGGCGTTCGGACATCTCGTACAGCTTGCCATGCCCGACGGCTACGGCATACGCGGCTTCGTCCGTGACAACCTGCCCGTCATCCCCGACACCTTCACGCTCGTCCCCCGTCAGGTAAAGACGGAGAAGGGCTACAAGCCCGACAGCGGCGTGGTGACGCAGATCAAGACCGTCACCCGGCTATTCAAGGAAAGTGAACAGATCATCGTGGCGACCGATGCCGGACGCGAGGGTGAGCTTATTTTCCGCTACCTCTACCATTACACCGGATGCGCCACCCCGTTCGTCCGCCTCTGGATAAGCTCGCTTACCGACAAGGCTATCCGCGAGGGACTGCGCAACCTTGAAGCGGGCGGCAAATACGACGACCTCTATCTTGCCGCCAAAGCGCGGAGCGAATCGGACTGGCTCGTGGGCATCAACGGCACGCAGGCACTCTCCATCGCCGCCGGACACGGCACTTACTCCGTCGGGCGGGTGCAGACACCTACATTGGCGATGGTGTGCGCACGCTACTGGGAGAACCGCCGCTTCACGCCCGAAGCCTTCTGGCAGCTCCATATCGCAACGGACGGCTGCGACGAAGGAACTGTGAAGTTTTCCTCTTCCGAAAAATGGAAAGAGAAAGAGCCCGCGACGGAACTGTATAATAAGGTGAAGTCGGCAGGCACAGCCACCGTCACGAAAGCCGAACGCAAGGAGAAGACGGAGGAAACACCGCTCCTGTACGACCTGACCACGCTCCAGAAGGAAGCCAACGCCAAGCATGGCTTCACGGCGGAACAGACGCTTGAAATCGCGCAGAAGCTCTACGAGAAGAAGCTCATCACCTATCCGAGAACCGGAAGCCGCTACATCCCCGAAGACGTGTTCGCCGAAATCCCCAAGCTGCTCGCCTTCATCGGGGCTTTGCCCGAATGGAAAGGCAAGGTGCAGCCGAAAGCCGTCCCGACACGCAGAAGCGTGGACGGTAGCAAGGTGACGGACCACCACGCCCTGCTCGTCACGGGAGAGAAACCGCTGTTCCTCTCCAAAGAAGACAACACCGTCTATCAGATGGTTGCCGGGCGCATGATCGAGGCGTTCTCCGAGAAATGCGTCAAGGACACCGCTACCGTCACGGCGGAGTGTGCCGGAGTGGAGTTCACGGTGAAAGGCAGCGTCATCAGGCAAGCCGGATGGCGTGCCGTATATGGTGAGGAGGACAAGGAAGAAACCGCCATCCCCGGCTGGCGGGAAGGCGACACGCTGACGTTGAAAGGCTGTTCCATCACGGAGGGAAAGACCAAACCCAAGCCGTTGCATACCGAAGCAACCTTGCTCTCGGCTATGGAAACGGCGGGCAAGGACATAGAGGACGACGCACTCCGTCAGGCTTTGAAGGACTGCGGCATCGGCACGCCCGCCACCCGTGCCGCCATCATCGAAACGCTCTTCAAGCGCGGCTACATGGAACGCTGCAAGAAATCGCTTGTGCCGACAGAAAAAGGGCTTGCCCTTTACTCTGTCGTGAAGACGATGCGCATCGCCGACGTCGCCATGACGGGCGAATGGGAGAAGAATCTGGCACGCATCGAGCGCGGGGAGCTGCCCGCCGACACCTTCTGCAAGGAGATAGAGGCGTACACAAAGGAGATTACCTCCGAACTGCTCTCGTGCGACAAGCTGTTCGCCCGCAGGGATTCCGGCTGCAAGTGTCCCAAGTGCGGAACGGGCAGTATGCAGTTCTACGGCAAGGTCGTCCGCTGCGACAACGCGGACTGCGGGCTACCCGTGTTCCGCCTGAAGGCGAACCGCACCCTTTCCGATGACGAGATCAAAGAGCTGCTCACCGATGGGCATACGAAGCCGCTCAAAGGCTTCAAGAGCAAGCAGGGCAAGAGCTTCGACGCCATAGTCGCCTTTGACGGGGACTATAACACGACTTTCGTGTTCCCCGAAAGGAAAACGAGCAGGAAATTTTCAGGACGGAAGAAATAGTATTAACTTTGCCACTTGTTCAGAGTAATGAATTGTTCTTCGATACCGGATTACACTCATACTTTGGATTTAGTGGTGGCACTCGGAGGGATACCGAGTGCCTTTTCATTCTCCTTTTCAGACGATTATCCCCATCATTATCAACCCACTAAATTCCAAAGTAATGAACAACAAGAAGAAAAACGAAGGTCAGACCGACTTTTCCTATTACGGTCTGTACCTGCTGGACTATCTCCGCACGAACAGGTTTGAACAGGCTTCCGACGATGCCTTCATCCGGGAACGTGCCGACCGTGCCGCCGAAACGTATGAGCGTGCGCGGCTCGAAGGCTATCCGTCCGAGGGGGCGCAGGAGTTGGCGATGGACACGCTCCTGCGTGGTCTTCGCTATTCCAAGTACGCCATCCTCCGCGAAGTCGTGGAAAACGAGTTTGCCGACGAAGTGCCGGAAAAGAAACGCGAAGCCTTCATCCGAAAGCTGCTGCCGCCTGTCGGCAACGTATTCTCCGCCTATGATCTTTCGGACGACAACTTCGCCCTGTCGCCCGAATACGACCTGCTCTACACGGAGCTGACGGGAGCCGTCGTCCTTTATATCGGGGAATATGGCGTTTAACCGCAAACAACGGCTGCGGGACAACATCGAGGCGATACGGACGGCATTCATCCTTGACAGGGAACGGAGGACGGCAACCGCCGAGGAACAAGCCATACTTCGGAAGTATTGCGGTTTCGGCGGGTTGAAGTGCATACTGAACCCGGCAAAGGAACTGACGGATGCCGTGCATTGGGCGAAATCGGACCTCGAACTGTTTGCCCCTACGGTGGAACTGCACAGGCTGGTGCGTGAAAACAGCAAGGACGATACGGAGTACAAGCGGTACGCGGATGCCATGAAGCAGTCCGTGCTGACCGCATTCTACACACCGCCGGAGATAACCGGCACGATTGCGGAGGCTCTGCATGAACACGGCATACGTCCCGACCGTGTGTTGGAGCCGTCGGCGGGCGTGGGCGCATTCGTGGATGCCGTGCTGGAAAACAAGCCGGACGCGGACATCATGGCTTTCGAGAAAGACCTGATGACGGGCAAGATATTGGGACACCTGCATCCCGACCAAAAGGTAAGGGTGCAGGGATTCGAGAAGATAGAGAAGCCCTTCACGGATTATTTCGACCTTGCCATCTCGAACATCCCGTTCGGCGACGTGGCTGTGTTCGACCCGGAGTTTACAGGAAGCCAAGACCCGGCAAGGCGTTCCGCACCGAAGGCAATACACAACTACTTCTTCCTGAAAAGCCTTGACGCTGTGCGTGAGGGCGGCATCGTGGCGTTCATCACCTCGCAGGGGGTGCTGGACGCACCGTCCAACGCACCCATACGCGAGTATATGATGCGTAATGCCAATCTGGTGGGTGTCGCACGCCTGCCGAACAATCTCTTCACGGACAACGCGGGTACGGAGGTGGGCAGCGACCTGATTATCCTGCAAAAGAACAGCGGAAAGAACGGGGAACTGTACTACAACGAGAAACTTTTCATGCAGACCGAACAGACGCCCATCGGCACTTCGGTGAACGGGTATGTATGGAGCATCAGCTCTCTTTCCAATACGGATTTAATCAGAGGCACAGACCCTTACGGGAAACCTGCCTATCAACTCCTGCACCGGGGCGGCATCGGGCAAATGGCGGAGGACTTGCGGGAACATCTGAAAATCGAGTTGCATCAGTTTGACAAAGAACTGTATGAAATGTACAGCCTGCATCCGGCACAGGGGAAAAGCACGGTTACGGAAACCATTTCCATACCAGTTGTCACTCCTGAGATACAGCCACGTAATGAAATGGCAGCCAAGCCCGAAGCGGTAACACCGCAGCCGGAGGAAGAAAAGCCGGAGATAGAGCCGCACCGTCCCGATTATTCGGAGGGCGTGCAGCTCTCCCTGCTCGACCTCTGGGGCATGACCGAGGAGGTACGCAAGCAGGAAGCACCCTCCAAGAAGAAAAAGACGGCGAAAAAGGAAAGCCCGGCAAGACGTATGCCTCCCAAACCGCAGGCGCAGGTTACGCCGAAGGTTACGACCGCACCGCCACAGCCGTCTGCCGCACCACCGACGGAGAACAGGGACAGCCAAGAAACAAAGCCGGTGAGTGTCGCAGCCAAAGCCGATCCGGATGATATTTACGCCACTTTGGATTGGGATACCAACCCGCCCATCAACGGCTTCTATGAAATGATGATGGACCTCACGCCGGAGCGACGCAAGGAGCTTCGCAGGCTGGCGGCACAGCATCAGGAGAAACGGCAGCATGTCCCGGACGTGAAAGCCGCACCGGAGCAGGAAACACGGCAACCCGAAACGCAGCCGGAAGTTGCCGCCACTCCTGCCGCTCACGCAACGGAAACGGCTGCAACCTCCCTTTTCCCCGAAATGGAAGCGGAAAAACCGGAGGAGGAACCTCTCGACCTTTCTCCCCGTCCGTTCAACGGCATGCTGGAGCCGCACTATCGTGACGGCTCTATGGTACTGGATGCTTCACGCAATCTCGGTTATTTGAAAGACCTCACGCCTTACGGCGCGACATTCCAACCGCTTGACCTGACTGGCTACCAGAAGGAGAAAGCGATGTTGTATGTGTCACTCCGTGATTCATACGAGCGGCTTTACCGCTACGAGGCGGAGTATCACGATGAAGGGTCTGCACAACGCATAGCGTTGAACACCTGCTACGATGAGTTTGTCATGCGCTACGGCAACCTCAATGCCAAGCAGAACGTGAAACTGTTGATGATGGATGCCGCCGGGCGCGACATCCTTTCGTTGGAACGTGCGGAAGACGGCAGGTTCGTCAAGGCGGACATCTTCGAGCGTCCCGTTTCCTTCTCGGTGGAGAGCCATGCCAACGTAAGCTCTCCCGAAGAGGCACTCTCCGCATCGCTCAACAAGTTCGGCACGGTCAATCTCGACTATATGCGGGAGATAACCGACAGCACGGAAGAGGGATTGCTTGACGCCCTCAAAGGACGCATCTTCTACAACCCGCTCGTAACCGGTTACGAGATAAAGGACAGGTTCATCGCCGGGAACGTGATAGAGAAGGCGGAGCGCATCAAGGCATGGATGGGTGACAACCCAGAAAACGGGCGTATGCCGGAAGTGAAGCAGGCGTTGTTGGCTCTGAAAGAAGCCGAGCCGCCGCGCATCGCCTTCGAGGACCTCGACTTCAATTTCGGGGAACGCTGGATTCCGACGGGCGTGTACGCCGCCTACATGAGCCATCTTTTCGACACGGACGTGAAAATCGCCTACTCCGCAAGCATGGACGAGTATTCGGTGGCGTGCGGCTACCGCACCATGAAAATCACGGACGAGTTTTTAGTGAAGGGCTATTACCGGAACTATGACGGTATGCACCTGTTGAAACACGCCCTGCACAACACCTGCCCCGACATGATGAAGTCCATCGGCAAGGATGAGCATGGCAATGACATCAAGGTGCGCGACAGCGAGGGCATACAGCTCGCCAACGCCAAGATTGACGAAATCCGTAACGGGTTCTCGGAATGGCTGGAAGAGCAGTCGCCGCAGTTCAAGGAACGGCTGACGACAATGTACAACCGCAAGTTCAACTGTTTCGTGCGACCGAAGTATGACGGTTCGCACCAGACGTTTCCCGACCTCAATCTGAAAGGATTGGCAAGCCGGGGTATTCAAAGCGTTTATCCGTCGCAGAAGGATTGCGTCTGGATGATAAAACAGAACGGAGGCGGGATCTGTGACCACGAAGTTGGAACAGGTAAAACACTGATAATGTGTATTGCAGCGCATGAAATGAAGCGTCTGAACTTGGCGCACAAGCCGATGATTATCGGCTTGAAGGCGAACGTGGCGGAGATAGTAGCCACTTATCAGGCGGCATATCCTAATGCGAGGATTCTCTACGCTTCGGAAAAGGATTTCTCGACTGCCAACCGCGTGCGTTTTTTCAACAACATCAAGAACAACGACTACGATTGCGTCATCATGTCGCACGACCAGTTCGGCAAGATACCACAGTCGCCGGAGTTGCAACAGCGCATCCTGCAAGCGGAGCTTGACACGGTGGAGGAAAACCTTGAAGTGCTGCGGCAGCAGGGCAAGAACGTGTCGCGGGCGATGCTGAAAGGATTGGAGAAACGCAAGCACAACCTTGTGGCGAAGTTGGAGAAAGTGGAACACGCCATCAAATCCCGCACGGATGACGTAGTGGACTTCAAGCAGATGGGCATCGACCACATCTTCATTGACGAGAGCCACCAATTCAAGAACTTGACTTTCAACACCCGGCATGACCGTGTGGCGGGGTTGGGAAACTCGGAAGGAAGCCAGAAAGCCCTGAATATGCTTTTTGCCATACGAACTATACAGGAGCGCACGGACAAGGACTTGGGGGCTACGTTCCTGTCCGGCACAACCATTTCCAACAGTCTGACGGAATTGTACCTGCTCTTCAAGTATCTGCGTCCGAAGGAATTGGAAAGGCAGGATATCCGATGCTTCGACGCATGGGCGGCAATTTTCGCCAAAAAGACAACCGACTTCGAGTTCAACGTGACGAACAATGTGGTTCAGAAGGAGCGTTTCCGATATTTCATCAAAGTGCCGGAGCTTGCCGCCTTCTACAACGAGATTACCGATTACCGCACGGCGGAGGACGTGGGTGTGGATCGTCCGCGTAAGAACGAGATACTGCATCACATACCTCCCACGCCCGACCAAGAGTATTTCATCAAACAGCTGATGCAGTTCGCCAAGACGGGTGACGCCACGCTGCTGGGCAGACCGCCCCTGTCGGAAACGGAGGAGAAGGCGAAGATGCTTATCGCCACCGATTACGCGCGGAAGATGGCTCTCGACATGCGCATGATAGACCCGCATTATGAGGACCACCCCGACAACAAGGCTTCCCACTGCGCCAAGACGATTGCGGAGTATTACCACAAATACGACGCGCAGAAAGGCACGCAGTTCGTGTTCTCGGATCTGGGAACATACCAGCCGGGCGACGGATGGAACGTGTACAGCGAGATAAAGCGGAAGCTGACGGAGGACTACGGCATCCCGGCAAGCGAGGTGCGCTTCATTCAGGAGTGCAAGACCGACAAGGCACGCAAGGGGGTGATAGACGCCATGAACGCCGGAACGGTGCGCGTGCTGTTCGGTTCCACTTCCATGCTCGGAACGGGTGTGAACGCGCAGAAACGGTGTGTCGCAATCCATCATTTGGATACGCCGTGGCGTCCATCCGACCTGCAACAGCGTGACGGACGCGGAGTTAGGGCGGGCAACGAGATTGCCAAGCGTTTTGCCGGGAACAATGTGGATGTCATCATCTACGCGGTGGAAAAGTCGTTGGACAGCTACAAGTTCAACCTGCTGCACTGCAAGCAGACGTTCATCTCGCAGCTCAAAAGCGGGGCGATGGGCGCACGTACCATCGATGAGGGGGCTATGGACGAGAAATCGGGCATGAACTTCTCGGAGTACATGGCGTTGCTCTCCGGCAATACCGACCTTTTGGACAAGGCGAAACTGGAGAAGCGTATCGCATCGCTTGAAGGGGAACGCAAGTCGTTCAACAAGGGCAAGCGCGATTCGGAGTTCAAGCTGGAAGCCAAGACGGGGGAACTGCGCAACAACACGGCTGTCATCGAAGCCATGACGGAGGACTGGAACCGTTTTCTTTCCGTTGTGCAGACTGATAAGGAAGGTAGTCGCCTTAATATTGTCAAGGTGGACGGCGTGGATTCAACCGACGAAAAAGTTATTGGAAAGCGTTTGCAGGAGATAGCCAAGAACGCCACGACGGGCGGTTTGTACAAGCCTGTCGGGGAGATTTACGGTTTCCCGATAATGGTGGTCAGCGAGAGGATACTCAAAGAGGGGCTGGAATTTACCGACAATCGCTTCGTGGTGGAAGGGAATTACAAATACACCTATAACAACGGGCATCTGGCGATGGCTGACCCGGTAGCCGCCGCACGTAATTTCCTGAATGCATTGGAGAGGATTCCGTCCATCATCGACCAGTATAAGGCGAAGAACGAGGTGCTGGAAAAGGAGGTTCCGCAGTTGCAGGAGATAGCGGGCAAGGTGTGGAAGAAAGAGGACGAACTGAAACAGTTGAAGTCCGAACTTGCCGCGCTTGACCGCAAGATACAGTTGGAGCTTGCGCCGCCCGCGCAGGAAGTCACCGAAAAAGAAAAGAACGGGCAGGAGATCAAGCCAGATGCGGAAGGTGTACGGAGCATATCGCCACAACAAACCGATGATGTCCCGCAGATTCGCAGCCCGATGGATAAACGAAGTCCGTCTGGCAATTTCATTGCCAATCATATCATTATCGGGCGTCCGGGTTTTCAGTTTAAGGATGAAAACCGATCGAAAGGGATAAAAATTTAAAATTATGAATTTTATATAAAATATTAATAGGGGCTATCCAAAAGGTCTAAAAGTAAATCTTATCCCCTCTGCAAGTATCTGTAGAAGAGTGATTGCAAGAATTTCTTTCTTTTTGGGCAGCCTCTATTAAATTTATTTATTCTTTCTTGATTTATGTTTATAAACATTATACCAAAAACATTCCAACTAACCTTGTTTATGTTTTGTCAGCCACCATTTGCACAACCATATTTGACTCCCAAAGAGAGTGAATTCGATAAGATAACTTGCTGCATACCCACAATAAGGGGCTAAATAGAATACGAATGGGAAATAGATAACAGTACCGACAACAGATTGCGTTATGTAGTTGGTTAAACTCATTTTACCATAAAGCTGTAATGTGGAAACCGCTTTTTTGACACGTTCCTTATGACACAATAATATGAACGAGAATATTTCTACAGAATCATCAGTAAAACAGAAAAAAATACTAATTTTGTTTTTGATGATCATTTCAAAAGGAATTAGAAAAAATGTCTAATTCTAACTTATAGAGGAAAAAGCAACAATTAAATATTAAAGAATAAAAGATACGAAAAATATGACGCCAAAAGAGATACTACAAGAATGGATTGACTGCTTCAACGCCGCCGATGCAGTCGCTTTGGCAAACTTATACGCTCAGGATGCCATAAACCATCAAGTCGCAAACACCCCGGTTATAGGAAAAACAGCTATCCATAAAATGTTTGTAAATGAATTTGCAACCTCAAAAATGGTTTGTATTGTTGAGCATATATTCGAGGATGGAGAATGGGCTATCATGGAATGGAAAGATCCGCTCGGGTTGCGAGGATGCGGATTCTTCCATGTGCAAAACGATAAAATCGTTTTCCAAAGAGGTTATTGGGATAAGCTCAGCTTTCTCAAACAGCACGGTTTAACCGTAGAGAATAGTGATAAAAATCCAAACACATAACACCGTCCGATATGGGAATCATCATTCATTCTTTAGAGTCCGTTTCTTTCAAAGATTTGTATGCGGCATTCTCATCCGCATTCAAAGATTATGATTTCTCTTTGAATGCGGATGAATTGCGACGCATGCTCGACCGACGAGGATACAATCCACAACTATCTTTCGGAGCATTTTTCGAAGGACGGCTGATTTCTTTTGTGTTTAACGGAACAGGCATGTACAACAACATCTTGACGGCCTATGACACAGGGACGGGAACCGTACCTTCATTCCGGGGATTACACCTAACCCAAAAAATATTCACTTTCAGCCTCGAATTGATATATCAACAAGGAGTTCGGCAATATGTACTGGAAGTTTTGCAACACAATCACAAAGCAATAAAAATATATCGCAAATTAGGCTTTGAAACACAGAGAAATTTCAACTACTACTCTGCCAAACTGAGCGATATTGTTCCTGTATTGCAAGTAAACCATACCGCATGTCGCATACTCCCATCGGATTTAAAAAACTGCCTTAACCAAACGGCCTGGTTCGATTTTCATCCTTCATGGCAAAATGACAGGGCTTCACTGGAACGCGGAATCGACAATTTGGACATATTGGGAGCTTATGAAAGAGAAGAACTTGTCGGATTTGTTATCTTTGAACCGGCATCAGGCGATATTTCATCCCTCGCAGTTGCAAAAGATTACCGGCGTAAAGGAATAGGTAAGTCCTTGCTTAAAAGTGCTGTCAGTCATTTTCAAAGCGATGTACTCAAATTTACTAATGTTGATTGCGATTGTGAATCAGTCACTGGTTTCTTGTCATCATTAGGACTTACCCCAAAAGGACAACAGTTTGAAATGGTCAGAAAAATTTAACCTACATTTATATGAATAGCCCTCATCATCAAATAACGGTTCTCAGCTATACGCAGGCAGGGATTTTAACCACTGAACTTCCTACGAAGAACTGAACTTTAAATTTACCACTTAACTGTCCTACGAAGCACGAAAGCCCTGCTTGCGTATAGGTGATGTTATGCGGTCGGTTTTCATTTTCTCTTCTTTCTCGTTAATTTGTCAAGCAAAGTTACTAAATTTGCAGTCAAGCAATTTCAATTTTTGAATTATGTATTTCAGCAGACCTTGGACTTCTATCTAAGTGATAGGCAGTCCTGAAAATTCCAATCTCTTTTAGGTCAAGACAATTAGTCTATGGGTTTCGTGTACCGACTTTTTTGTAAAGGCGTTACGTTGTCATAGTTGCTCTGTCGGGTAATACTGTCTATTCACTTCTCCACGATTTGAATTCAAGTATTCACCTGTAAGAAGTTACTAAACCTGTTGGCGGAATTAATTTAGTGCATACTTAATTCTGCCAATGGGCTTGTCGTTAATGAAGTTTACGTATTGCAGAATGGTAAGTGCACTAATTTTGCCAATGATTCTGGCAAACAAACCATTCGTTATTTTCGCGTAGTTCCTGATGACCAAGAACTGGTCTGTAAGTTGTGAGAATATTGTCTCAATCCTCTTTCTTGCCTTTGCAAACGGAATGAATGTCGGTTTCCAATCCTTTTGGTTGAGCCGATACGGACACTCCAGTCTTATGTGTGCGGTTTCGAACAAGTCAAGCTGTACGTCAGCTCCAATATACCCTTTGTCACCATAGATGCTACAGTCGTGATAAGTATGTTTTACATCCTTCATATAATGGAGGTCAGCCACACTTGCCTTTGACAGATCATAGGAATGGATAACTCCACTTAACCCACAGAGAGCGTGTAACTTATAACCAAAATAATACGTGTTCTGCGAAGCACAGAAGCCGAAGTCGGGAGCTTGCGAGAAATTGCCGGCACGCCCCATCTTGCAACGTTTTCCTCTTGCAACCCTACAGACCTCTATCGGCTTGGAGTCAACAAAGAATTGTTCCTCTCCGCCATCCATTTCCATGGCAATCCGCTTGCGCAGTTCCTCACACAGGCCTGACGTTTTCTTCCTGCGGTCATTGAACTGTCTCCTTGATATGAGATTGGGAATGCTGTCCTTGTATTCTTGCAATTTATAGTCGAACAACCACTTCTCACTATCAATGCTCTCGGTCTCTGCCGTCAGGGATAGCGCCACCACTTCCAAATCCGAAAACTTGGGAACAGGACCACGACGTGGAACATTACCCGAATCATTGACGAGATTTTCAGAGAATTGCTTGCATATCTCAAGTATTTTGACGAATTTTGCATAAAGGTTGTACATACGATGGTTTGAACTTAATGTTTTAATCACCACTAAGTTACTAAAAATCAGCGACATGTACAACTTTTTACTCATATTTATCAACTTAAATTAATTCCGCCAACGGGTTTACTAATGACAAAAAAGAAATTGCCCGTTCGTTTTACGGGTCAGCACTTTACTATTGATAAAGTGCTAATAAAAGATGCAATAAGACAAGCAAATATAAGTAATCAGGATACGGTTTTAGATATTGGGGCAGGCAAGGGGTTTCTTACTGTTCATTTATTAAAAATCGCCAACAATGTTGTTGCTATTGAAAACGACACAGCTTTGGTTGAACATTTACGAAAATTATTTTCTGATGCCCGAAATGTTCAAGTTGTCGGTTGTGATTTTAGGAATTTTGCAGTTCCGAAATTTCCTTTCAAAGTGGTGTCAAATATTCCTTATGGCATTACTTCCGATATTTTCAAAATCCTGATGTTTGAGAGTCTTGGAAATTTTCTGGGAGGTTCCATTGTCCTTCAGTTAGAACCTACACAAAAGTTATTTTCGAGGAAGCTTTACAATCCATATACCGTTTTCTATCATACTTTTTTTGATTTGAAACTTGTCTATGAGGTAGGTCCTGAAAGTTTCTTTCCACCGCCAACTGTCAAATCAGCCCTGTTAAACATTAAAAGAAAACAGTTATTTTTTGATTTTAAGTTTAAAGCCAAATACTTAGCATTTATTTCCTGTCTGTTAGAGAAACCTGATTTATCTGTAAAAACAGCTTTAAAGTCGATTTTCAGGAAAAGTCAGGTCAGGTCAATTTCGGAAAAATTCGGTTTAAACCTTAATGCTCAAATTGTTTGTTTGTCTCCAAGTCAATGGGTAAACTGTTTTTTGGAAATGCTGGAAGTTGTCCCTGAAAAATTTCATCCTTCGTAGTTCAAAGTCGGGTGGTTGTCAAGATGATTTTTCTGGTTTGGTGTCGTCTTTTAAGCTGCCGCATAACAAATTAATAATACCAAATAAAAATACGTATAGATTAAAAAAGTTCTTTGTGCTTTTGTCAGGGAACTTTTTTTTCGTAAATTTGCGTTCAATTATGCGGCAGTAATAATATACATATTAATACGAGTTAAGAATCCTGTAGTTTTCCACATGCTACGAGGAGGTATTAAAAGGTGCGTTTCGGCAATGCATCTATTGTAGTATATTATTGCTTAATCAAATGAACATTATAAATTTAGGAATTCTTGCTCACATTGATGCAGGAAAAACTTCCGTAACCGAAAATCTGCTATTTGCCTGCGGAGCAACGGAAAAGCGCGGCAGTGTTGATAAAGGTGACACCATAACAGACTCTATGGATATAGAAAAACGTAGAGGAATTACTATTCGGGCTTCTACGACATCTATTGTTTGGAATGGTGTGAAATGCAATATCATTGACACTCCGGGACACATGGATTTTATTGCAGAGGTGGAGCGGACATTCAAAATGCTTGATGGAGCAGTCCTCATATTATCGGCAAAGGAAGGCATACAAGCACAAACAAAGTTGCTGTTCAAGACTTTGCAAAAACTGCAAATCCCGACAATTATATTTATCAATAAGATTGATCGTGCCGGCGTAAATCTTGAGCGTTTATATCTGGACATAAAAACAAATCTGTCGCAAGACGTCTTGTTTATGCAAACGGTTGTCGATGGAGTAGTTTACCCGATTTGCACCTCAACAGATATAAGGGCAGAACACAAAGAATTTGTATGCAACCATGACGACGATATATTAGAACTATATTTGGCGGATAAAGAAATCTTACCGGCAGATTATTGGAATGCGATAATCGCTCTTGTGGCAAAAGCCAAAGCCTATCCGGTCTTGCATGGATCAGCAATGTGCAATATTGGCATCAATGAGTTGTTAGACGCCATCATTTCTTTTATATTTCCTCCGGCATCAGTCCCAAATAGACTTTCAGCTTATCTTTATAAAATAGAACATGCCCCCAAAGGGCATAAAAGAAGTTTTCTAAAAATTATTGACGGAAGTCTGAGACTTCGAACCGTTATAAAAGTCAATGATTCGGAAAAATTCATCAAGATTAAAAATCTAAAAACCATTTATCAGGGCAAAGAGATAAATGTTGATGAAGTGGTTGCTAATGATATCGCAATTATAGAAGATATAGAAGAATTAAGAATCGGAGATTATTTAGGTGTTAAACCTTGTCTGATTCAAGGATTATCTCATCAGCATCCCGCCCTCAAATCTTCTGTCCGACCAGACAAGCCCGAAGAGAGAAGCAAGTTGATATCCGCTCTAAATGTATTGTTTATTGAAGACCCGTCTCTGTCCTTTTCCATAAATTCATATAGTGATGAATTGGAAATCTCGTTATATGGTTTAACCCAAAAAGAAATCATACAAACATTGCTGGAAGAACGATTCTCCGTAAAGACCCATTTTGATGAAATCAAGACTATCTACAAAGAACGACCTAAAAAGAAGGTGAATAAGATTATCCATATCGAAGTCCCTCCCAACCCTTACTGGGCCTCAATAGGACTGACTCTGGAACCTTTACCGATAGGGTCAGGGGTGCAAATCGAAAGTGAAATCTCCTTTGGTTATCTGAACCATTCTTTTCAAAATGCCGTTTTTGAAGGAATCCGTATGTCTTGCCAATCGGGATTGCATGGATGGGAAGTGACGGATTTGAAAGTAACCTTTACTTATGCCCTTTATTATAGTCCGATAAGTACCCCTGCCGATTTTAGACAATTGTCTCCTTATGTCTTCAGGTTGGCTTTGCAACAATCAGGAGTGGATATTCTCGAACCGATGCTCTATTTTGAGTTACAGATACCACAAGTAGCAAGTTCCAAAGCTATTACAGATCTGCAAAAAATGATGTCTGAGATTAAAGGTATCAGTTGTAATAAAGAGTGGTGTCTTATTGAAGGGAAAGTTCCATTAAATACAAGTAAAGACTATGCTTCAGAAGTAAGTTCATACACTAAAGGCTTAGGCACTTTTATGGTTAAGCCGTGTGGGTATCAAATAACAAAAGGCGGTTATTCTGATAATACCCGTATGGAAGAAAAGGATAAACTTTTATTCATGTTTGAAAAATCAGTATCATCAAAATAATGGAACGATCCAGGAATTTCTATAAGACAATACGGTTGGGGTATATACTTATCTCCGTTCTTATCGGATGTATAGCATATAATAGCTTCTATGAATGGCAGGAGATAGAAGCATTAGAACTTGACAATAAAAAAATAGACGAGTTCCGAAAAGAGATAAACAATATCAATATTCAAATGATAAAATTTTCTCTATTTGGTGAAACAATACTGGAATGGAACGATAAAGATATCGAACATTACCATGCACAGCGTATGGCAATGGATAGTATGCTCTGCCGTTTCAAAGCTACCTATCCGGCAGAGCGTATAGACAGCGTACGCCATCTTCTCGAAGATAAGGAACGGCAGATGTGCCAAATCGTTCAAATACTTGAACAACAACAAGCCATCAACGATAAGATAACCAGTCAAGTACCTGTAATCGTGCAGAAGAGTGTACAGGAACAGCCCAAGAAGTCCAAGCGCAAAGGTTTCTTGGGCATCTTCGGCAAAAAGGAAGAAGCGAAACCAACTGTGACTACCACGATGCACCGTTCCTTTAACCGGAATATGAGAACCGAACAACAGGCACAAAGCCGCCGCTTATCGGTTCATGCCGATAGCCTTGCCGCACGAAATGCGGAACTTAACAGGCAACTGCAAGGACTGGTTGTTCAAATAGACGGGAAAGTACAAACTGACCTACAAAAGCGGGAAGCCGAGATAACAGCCATGCGGGAACGGTCGTTCATTCAGATTGGGGGCTTGACAGGGTTCGTTATACTGCTACTGGTCATATCATATATCATCATACACCGAAATGCCAACCGCATCAAGCGATATAAACAGGAAACCGCAGATTTAATCGAGCGACTGCAACAAATGGCAAAGCGAAACGAGGCACTGATAACCTCCCGCAAGAAAGCCGTACATACCATTACCCATGAATTACGCACACCGCTGACTGCAATAACGGGCTATGCCGGACTGATACAAAAAAACTTCAATGCGGATAAAACCGGGATGTATATCCGAAATATTCAGCAATCCTCCGACCGTATGCGTGAAATGCTTAATACTCTTCTGAGTTTCTTCCGGCTGGACGACGGCAAGGAACAGCCTAATTTCTCCACGTGTAGGATTTCATCAATAGCGCATACGCTCGAATCAGAGTTTATGCCAATTGCCATAAACAAGGGACTTGCTCTTACTGTGACGAATCACACGGATGCTGTTGTACTGACCGATAAGGAACGCATTCTACAAATTGGAAATAACCTGCTGTCAAACGCCATCAAGTTCACTGAGAACGGTGCCGTTTCTCTGACAATGGGGTATGATAACGGTATGCTGAAACTTATCGTCAAAGATACGGGTTCGGGTATGACCGAAGAGGAACAGCAACGTGTGTTCGGTGCGTTTGAACGTTTGTCAAACGCTGCCGCAAAGGACGGCTTCGGATTAGGTCTTTCCATTGTTCAGCGCATTGTGACAATGCTCGGCGGCACAATCCAGCTGAAGAGCGAGAAAGGCAAGGGCAGCCGTTTCACGGTGGAGATACCCATGCAGTCAGCCGAGGAATTGCCGGAACGGATAAATAAAACACAGATTCATCATAACCGAACACTCCATGATATTGTTGCCATCGACAATGACAAGGTACTTCTCCTAATGCTGAAAGAAATGTATGCACAAGAAGGGATACATTGCGACACTTGCACCGATGTTGCGGAACTGATGGAAATGATACGCCGGAAAGAATACAGTCTGCTTCTGACCGATTTGAATATGCCGGATATAAACGGCTTCGAGCTGTTGGAACTGCTACGCACCTCCAATGTGGGCAATTCAAGGATCATTCCGATTATTGTAACAACCGCTTCGGGCAGTTGCAACAGAGAGGAACTTTTAGAACGTGGATTTTCCGATTGCCTTCTCAAGCCGTTTTCCATATCGGAGCTGATGGAAGTTTCCGACAAGTGCGCCATGAAAGGTAAACAAAATGAAAAGCCTGATTTCTCCTCCCTACTGTCTTACGGCAATGAATCCGTCATGTTGGATAAACTGATAGCGGAAACCGAAAAGGAAATGCAGTCGGTCAGGGATGCGGAACAACGGAAAGACTTTCAAGAACTGGACGCCCTGACACACCACCTACATAGTTCGTGGGAGATACTGCGTGCCGACCAACCATTAAGGGAACTTTATAAACAGCTTCATGGGAGTGCCGTTCCCGATTATGAAGCATTGAACAACGCCGTGACTGCCGTATTGGATAAGGGTTCGGAGATAATCCGGCTGGCAAAAGAAGAAAGGAGAAAATACGAAAATGGATAAAACAAAAATCATCGTGGTGGAGGACAACATCGTATATTGCGAGTTTGTCTGCAACCTGCTGGCACGGGAGAAATTCCGTACCGTGCAGGCTTTCCACCTCTCGACAGCGAAGAAACTTCTGCAACAAGCCACTGACAATGATATAGTAGTTTCTGATTTGCGTTTGCCTGACGGTGACGGCATCGACCTATTGCGCTGGATGCGCAAAGAAGGCATGACGCAGCCGTTCATCATCATGACCGACTATGCCGAAGTACATACGGCGGTTGAAAGCATGAAACTCGGTTCGCTGGACTACATACCCAAGCAACTCGTGGAGGACAAACTCGTGCCTTTGCTCCGCACCATACTGAAAGAGCGGAATATCGGGCGAAGCCGCATGCCCGTATTTGCCCGTGACGGTTCAGCCTTTCAGAAAATCATGCACCGGATAAGGCTGGTAGCTCCTACCGACATGAGCGTACTGATATTCGGGGAGAACGGTACTGGCAAAGAGCATATTGCCCATCTACTGCACGATAAAAGCAAGCGTTCAGGCAAGCCTTTCGTGGCGGTGGACTGCGGCTCACTCACCAAAGAGCTTGCACCATCGGCGTTCTTCGGACACGTCAAAGGAGCGTTCACTGGTGCTGAAAACACAAAGAAAGGCTATTTCCACGAGGCGGAAGGCGGCACATTGTTTTTAGACGAAGTGGGTAATCTCGCACCAGAAACTCAACAGATGTTACTCCGTGCCATACAGGAACGGCGGTTCCGTCCCGTTGGCGACAAGTCCGACCGCAGTTTCAACGTCCGCATCATCGCCGCCACCAACGAGAATCTGGAAAAGGCGGTCAATGAAAAGCGTTTCCGGCAGGATTTGTTATACCGCCTACATGACTTTGAAATAACCGTTCTGCCCTTACGTGACTGTCAGGAGGACATCATGCCGCTGGCGGAGTTCTTCCGTGAGATTGCCAATAAGGAATTGGAGTGCAAGGTTAGCGGTTTCAGTTCCGAAGCACGGAAAGCGTTGCTGACCCATTCATGGCCGGGCAACGTGCGCGAACTTCGACAGAAAATCATGGGTGCGGTGTTGCAGGCTCAGACGGGACTTGTCACAAAAGAGCATCTGGAACTTGGGATAACCGAAACAACCTCTGTTACCGGCTTCTCCCTACGCAACGACGAGGAAGATAAAGAGCGGATTCTGCGTGCTTTGAAGCAGGCTGACGGGAACCGGAAGGTCGCTGCCGAATTGCTTGGAATAGGCAGGACAACACTCTATAATAAACTGGAAGAATATGGATTGAAGTATAAATTTGAGCAACCATAGCCCGCAATTCGCTGAAAATGGCTATCTTTGCATGACATATCAGAAGGTAACGGCGATTGGCAGAGCCTTTTGCCGCCTATATATAACATAAGACCGCAAGGCGTCCTAATGGGAATCTGGAAAATTAACATTAACAGGAACTATTGCGTGATTGCTTATGCTATGCCTACGCATAGCGTGCATTCACCTATTCCTGTTAAGGGCATTCCAGAGCCTCCATTAGTGATAGCGTGGATTGCACGCTACTTTTTTGCCCTTGCCCAACGAAAGGAAACGCTAATGGGTAAAGTACAGATTCTTGCCGTCCTCACGATGGACGGTTGTCAAAGCTCCGAGTTATATTGCAAAGCGTATAAGGAACTGCGCCTTGAAGATTGCGGTATCAACGAGATAAGGGAAAACGCCCTTTATCATATCACACCCGACTATTCCATCTCTATGCTCGACGAATGGCGGAAATCCGCAACAGACATCTGCTATCTGGCGGAAGTCACTCCTGAAAAGGCGGACTACATCAATGGGCTGTTACGTATGCGTGTGGTGGATGAAATCATACTTTATACGCTTCCTTTCATTGCCGGAACGGGAAAGCGTTTCTTCCAGTCCGCCTTGCCACAGGAACAATGGACGCTGACCTCGCAGAAGGTGTACCGCAACGGAGTGGTCCGCCATATCTATAAAGCGTGCGTTTGATGTCCGGAAAATGGACGAATGTTCAGGAAATGAACACTTTAAGTCGAAAATAATTCCTGACAGACAAATAAATTGCAAAATTATCACACTGAAATCCAGCACCTTGCAGAGAGTGTGCCGGATTTTTTATTTTATGAACACGCTTTTTGCCAATCATATTCATGTGCGCATACCGAAAAACAGAGTGTAAAATTTCAAAATTGACAGGATATGAATTATTTCTTATTGGCGGAAACCGAGTTCTTCCGCCGTATAAACGAAGCCGGGGACTGCAATATGGAAACGGCATATACGGCTTTCGCCACGCAAGTAATCGAGCTATGCAGCGGCAATGTGGACACCAACCGCACCATCATCGCACTGGCTTACATCGAAATCGAGTTGCAGCACCATCCCATGCGCAATCTTCCCGAAGAAAAGAGGGAGGTTGCAGCCTATATCAGCAAGGCACTCTCTTTAGTGAGGAAGATGCAGAAGTTCCTTGCCGCTCCCCAAGTGCCACCACTAATCCCCATCCGTACATCCTCCGACAACACAACCGAAAATCCCGCCTCACCCCTGCAATGGACGGGCAACGCCATCGACCTCGTGGAACTTATCTACGGCATCAACGAGATGGGCTGCATCAACAACGGCAACATGCCGCTCAAACAGCTCGCCCCGCTCCTCTACAAGATTTTCGGTATCGAATCAAAGGACTGCTACCGTTTCTATATCGACATCAAACGCCGGAAAAACGAAAGCCGCACTTACTTCCTTGACAGGATGCAGGAGAAACTGAACGAGAGGATGCTCCGCGACGAGGAAATGGAACGTTTGAGAAAATAATCCTGTACCAATGATGAATCAGGGGGTGACGTTATGTCATTCTCTGATTTTTTGTAGGTTTTGTCCTGCTGTGTAGATACATTTCGTTATCTATTCGCCCGAAAACCAGCGAAAAGCACTATCTTTGTACCCACGTTACAGAATTGTATATGAGCATAGACAACCTCGACATAATAAAACGGTTGATAGCCGAAAAAGAATGCGGACGGGTGGAGTTCAAGGAAACCACCGGACAGTTGGAGCGCGGCATGGAAACGCTTTGCGCCTTCCTTAACGGCGAAGGCGGCACGGTATTGTTCGGTGTCACCGACAAGGGAAAAATCATCGGACAAGACGTGAGCGACAAAACCAAGCGGGATATAGCGGACGCGATCCGGCGTATCGAGCCGTTTGCCACAGTTGAAGTTTCTTATACTGAAATACCAGACACTGGCAAAAGTGTCATCGCACTGTCTGCGGAAGAACAAAGATATATGCGTCCGTTCTCTTACAAAGGACGGGCTTACCTGCGGGTGGAAAGCGCGACATCCATCATGCCGCAGGAGATATATAACCAATATCTGATACAGCGGGGCGGGAAATACGCTTGGGAGGCAATAGCAAATCCTGACCTTAAAATATCCGACCTTGACGAACATGCCGTCATTAGTGCTGTTCGCGGGGGAATCAGAAGCGGTCGTTTACCTGAAGCAACCATAAGGGAAGACTTGCCGACCATTCTCGAAAAATTCAGTCTGTTGCATGACGGGAAACTTAACAATGCTTCAGCAGTGCTGTTCGGTCATGATTTTTATTATTATCCCCAATGCCTGCTCCGTCTGGCGCGTTTCAAAGGCACGACGAAAGACGAGTTTATAGACAATCAACGTGTCACTGGGAATATCTACGCGCTGCTGGATGCTGCAATGGCGTTCTTTTTCAAACATCTGTCACTTTCCGGTAAGATAGAAGGGCTGTACCGTGAGGAAGAACTGGAAATCCCGTACAAGGCATTGAGAGAGTGCTGCACAAATGCGTTGTGCCACCGCCTGTACCACCGTCCCGGCAGTTCGGTGGGAATCGCCATCTATGACGACCGTGTGGAAATAGAGAACAGCGGGACATTTCCGCCGGATATAACAATGGAAAAACTGTTAAGCGGGCATAATTCAGAACCGCAAAATCTAATCATAGCAAACGTGCTGTATAAAAGCGAGGTCTTGGAAAGTTGGGGACGGGGCATCGGGCTTATGATAAGCGAGTGCCGGCGTGTCGGCATTCCGGACCCCGAATTTCACACGGACGGAAACAGCGTATGGGTCGTTTTCCGCTATACCCGGAAAGCAGTCGGGTCATACCCGACAGTCACCCCACAGTCGCCCGATAGTTACCCGACAGTTACCCCGCAAGTGGGAAAAGTTCTGTCTGCAATCGGGAATCAGACACTATCGACAAAAGATGTTATGGAAATGATAGGATTGAAGGACAAAAGCAATTTTCTGGAGCTTTATCTGTATCCTGCAATAAGGTTGGATTTAGTAGAACCGATTTATCCGGAAAAGCCGAAACACCCGCGACAGAAATACCGTCTTACGGAGAAAGGTCTGGATTTAATTAAAAATAAATAGTCATGAACTCGCAAACTGTAGAAATAACATCTGCTGGCATTAGGAAAATATTGAATAAATATACTCCAGAGCGAGCTATTGCCGAATATGTATGGAATGGATTTGATGCAAAAGCAACCGTTGTAAATATTGATTTTGAAATTGACAATGCAGAATTGGACACAATCAAAAATATTAGAATAACAGACAATGGTACAGGCATCTGCTATGAAGAATTACCTATAAAATTCAAAAAATTCTATGAGTCTCAAAAGAGAATAGCCAACGAGAATAATACTGAATTTACAAGAGGAAAAAACGGTTATGGTCGTTTTACTTTCTATAAATTTGCGAGATTTGCTAATTGGGAAACACGCTATAGTAAAGATGCACAAATAATGTCTTATGACATTAGAATTGATAGCGATACTTTAAAAGACTACACTACAACAGAGCCACTTGTATCTGATGACACAACAACAGGTACTTGTGTCGTTTTTAATGAGATTTCTTCTGATATTTCCAGTTTGTTTATAACGAAGACTCTTATCCCTTATCTAAAGGCTGAATTTGCGTGGTTTTTAGAATTGAAATCCGAATATCAAATATACATCAATGGGCAAGAATTAGATTATTCTTCTATAATAGCAGAACAAGAATCAATATCACCGATATTATCACATAACCAGAAAAATAACATCAACTTTCAATGCAAGTATATCCGATGGAATGTAAAGATGAATGATGAATATTCTCGATTTTACTTCTTGAATAATGACTTGGAGTTAAAATTTACCAAAACGACATTATTAAATAAAAAAGGAGATAATTTTTGGCATTCTGTAATTGTGATTGATGATTTCTTCAATGAAATCAATTGTGATAACGAATTAGACGATAATGCTATTCAACCTAAATTGTTTGATAATTCTGCTGATAGAAAATTATTTAAGGAACTAATTACGCAACTCAATGAGTTTCTCAAAAAGAAAAGACGCCCATTCCTAAAGGAGCAAGCAGAAGTTATGGTAACCAAATATAAGAATGAAGATGTTTTCCCTAAATTTGGTACTGAAGATTGGGATATAGTGCGTAGAGAAGGTTTGGAAAACTTCGTAAAGGAACTATACGAAGTAGAACCTGCTGTTTTCATGAAGTTGAACAAAGAACAAAAAAGAGTTTTCTTAGAACTTCTAAATTTGGTGATGGATAGCGGTGAGCGCGATAGTCTGTTTAAGATTTTAGATGCAGTTGTTGAATTAGACTCGAACGATAGGAAAGAATTTGCAAAAATATTAGAAATAACGAGGTTAAAACAAGTCGTTTCCACGATTAAGCTTATTTCAGACAGATTGCTGACACTGGAGAATCTAAAAAAGATTGTTTTTAATCATACTTTACAAGCCAATGAAGTTCGTGATTTGCAGTCGTTCATAGAAAAACACTATTGGATTTTTGGCGAAGAATATAGAATGGTATGTGCGGAAGAGGTCAAATTTGAAGAGGCTTTAAGAAAATACATTTATATTCTGCGTGGAGTTAGCGAGAAAAAATATATTGCTCACCCTAATAAATACAAAGAAATGGATTTATTTCTTACTGGTACTGATTTTAGGGATGGGAGACCTCATAATATAGTTGTGGAAATCAAAAATCCGACAACTATAAAACAATTAAAATCAGAACAGTTAAATCAATTAGAACAATATATGGATGTTATTCTAAAACAAGATTGTTTTAATGATGCTAATGAGTTCTGGACTTTCATTTTGATAGGACAAGACTATGATGATATTGTAGGTCGAAGGGTCATAAATAAGCTTACTGGTTTAGTCCAAAATGACAGTAATTATAGCCTCTATGTAAAAAAATGGAGTGAAATAACAAATGAGGTGGAACGTAGGCTGAAATATTTGCTTGATAAGCTCAAAATAGAAAGAGCCACTTTATCTAAATCCCAATCATTAAATGAGGTAATGAATGAAGTTTCAAATAACACGGCCGCAATGGTTAGTTGAACTTAATATAGTCATAATGCTCAATATAAAGAATTACAAATTACTCCTGTCACAGATAGCTGTAGCAGGAGTAATTCTCAAAACGGGAGTCTGATACATCTTGTTGTTATATATTATTTCTGTTGCAACAGATGTTTCAGATTCTCGTCACCAGCGATGCGCTCCAACTCGTCGGCGACAATCTGTTTCACCTCCTCCTTGATGCGCCTGTAATTCGCCTTCACCATTTCCTTCATGCAGTCGTTGCCGTTCGCGTCCGCGAAGTCGGTAATGACGGGTATCGGCTTGTAGGCTTTCTCCTCGCGCTTCATTTTCTCGGCATCCACGACAATCTCACAGTGGAAAATCTTCTGCTTGATACGCTCGTTGAAGTTGTCGGACACCGAACCGACGAACATCCCCTGCGTCAAGCCGGAAATTTTGCTCGGCGGGATAAGCGCGTCCATCTGCGTGTTGATGGAGGTGGAAACATCCTGCCGGTTGATGGAGATGGACTGCCGCTTTTGAAGCACCTTTCCGAACCGCTCCGAGAGCGTCTTGGCTGTTTCGCCCACCACCTGCCCGGAGAAGATATTGCCGACCGTGTTCATCACCACTTTCGCCTCGCGGTCCCCATAGTCACGCACCAACTGGCTGAAATCCTGAAAACCCAGACACACGGCAACCTTGTTGCTTCGCGCGGTGGCGATAAGGTTGTCCAGCCCCTTGAAGTATATCGTCGGCAGCTCGTCTATGATGACCGACGACTTCAGCATCCCTTTCTTGTTGATAAGTTTAACGATACGGGAATTATACAGACCGAGAGCCGCCCCGTATATGTTCTGTCGGTCGGGATTGTTGCCCACGCAGAGAATTTTCGGTTCTTCGGGATTGTTGATGTCCAGCGTGAACTCGCTGTCCGACATTACCCAATAGAGCTGCGGGGAAATCATGCGTGACAGCGGAATTTTCGCCGAAGCAATCTGCCCCATTAACTGCTCCGCAGCCCCTCCGAGCCACGCGTCCATGAATGGCGAGAGATAGTTCTCCAGTTCGGGATAAGAGGTCAGAATCGGGAAAATATCCTCGTAACGGCGGTTCAGGAACTCGATGGCATGGGGGAACGTGCAATACTTGCCGTTCTGAAAAATTTTAAGATACCAGATGATAGCCGCGAAAAGGATGATGGGCGATTCCACAAAGAAGTCGCCCTGCTTCTGCACCCAACTCTTGTTTAAATTGAGCATGATGGTGTACGCGCTCTCGTAAGCGTCCGTAATGTCCTCCATGAAATCTGGGTGAATGGGATTGCAACGGTGGCTGCGTCGCGGGTCGTCGAAGTTTATCACGTAGAACTTCGGCTTCACCTTGTATCCCTCCGGGTGGTTGAGCAGATGATTATAGGCTATCGTGGACAAGTCACTGAATTTGAAATCATAGACATACATCGAGAAGCCCTTCTCAATCTGCTGCTTGATGAAACTGTTTACCACCGCGTATGACTTTCCGCTGCCCGGCGTACCCAGCACGATGGAGGCGCGGAATGGGTTCACCACGTTGATCCAGCCGTTGTTCCAACGTTTCCTATAATAAAAGCGGGTGGGCAGATTGACCGAATACTCGCTTTCGATGAGCCGTGTTTCCTGCATGAAGCTCTCGTTCTCGTTGTTGAACACGTCATCCATAAGGTTGTGTTTCAACAGGCGGCTCATCCACAGACCGCCCATCAGCAGGCAGACATAGCCCGTGCCTACGGTCAGCGCGTAAAGTCCCGTCACCGCTTCAACCGGCAGCGGCAATGCCAGTATCCACCAGTTGAGGAAGAACAACACGAACCCTGCGGCAAGTGCCGTCCAGATCCTTCCCCAAGTGATTTTCTCTCCCTTGACGCCCTTCGTCCCCAGACAGGACAGGGCAAGCAGGAGGACGGCGAACAGTTTCGTGTAGAGGATGGAATGGAACAGCCCCGCCGTGCGGTTGAAGTTCATCAGGATTCTGTCCACTACGCCGATGTCCACGCCCCAGAGCCGTATGGCTTCATAGCAGAACCAGTACACGTTCATGACCACTAAAATAATACTCACGGCACGCAGAAAATCCATGATTTTCGCCAATGCCCTCAAATCGTCTTCTTGTTGTGACATAGATTGAAAAATTTTGATGTTGATACTTACGGTTACATTCCCAAGCCCTTGCGCCTCTTCTTTTTCCTCTTGCGCTGCATCGCCCGGATAAAGGCTTCCTCCTCGGCATCCACAGCCGGACCTTCGGGAGTGAGCAGACCGACACCGCCCGCCGTGTTCTCGTGGTCGGATGCGGTCTGTCCGCGCATATCCTCTTCTGTTTCCACCGGAACGGACAGCGGAATCGGCGGCTGTCCGGCATAAGGCAGCGTAAAGTGTTCCTGCAAGGCGTTGGCGGAAAGTTCCTTGCCCATGCGCGAGCCGTTCAGCACGCAGCCCGTTCGGTGGTCTATGAACGTGGCTCCGTAGATGCGCCCTTCCTCCGTGTAGCGCAGTACGGTGTCGATGCCCTTTTCCTTGAGCCGCGAAACGAACTTCTCCTTGTCATACGTGCCTTCAAGCACGGAAAGCACGGTGCGTTTCGTCATGTCGGCGAGTTTCCGGTCCTTAATCTCCTGTTTGGAACGGGCAAACTTCTTCTGCACGGCTTCATAGCCTGCGGACTTCCCGAAAAGCGAGGACTTGAACGGGTTGCCAGTCTTGTTCCCGGCATCATCGGTGACGGAATAGACCAGCCCGTGATACTCACGCCCGCGCACGTTTCCCCGCGCTTCCTCCACCGTCATATTATATAAGGATAGGAGGGCGCGATATTCGCCCATCGTCCGGAAACGGTACTGTCCACTCAGAGCCTTGACGGTATTTCCGACCTGCCTCTTCACGTCGCCCGCCGAAGCGTCCACCTTGCGCAGCGGATTTTCCAGCCGTAGGTTCTTACGCTCCGCCGGGTGCAGCCCGTACTTCCGTTCCAGTTCCCTGCGGATGCGGTCGCTGCGGCGGAAGAGGAAATCCTGATTGAGCCGCCTGCCTTTCTCGTCCACATTGATTGTCACGATGTGCAGGTGGTGACGGTCTATGTCCTCGTGCTTGACAACAAGGTACGGCTGGTTCCCGTAGCCGAGTTTCTCCAGATACTCGCGTGCGATGTCCTGCAATTCCGTATCTGTCAGCACGTCGTCGGGATGCGGGTTGAGCGAGATATGGAGTACCGGTTTCTCCACCCTCGTATGCTCCGGCATACAGGCGAGAAAACCTTCCATCGCCTTGCGTATGTCCACCGTCCCCGTGCCGTCATTGTAGATGCGGTTGGTGGTGAGCAGCCGCCCTTTCGCCCCGTTGATCTTTTCCCCGTTGTAGGCAAGCGCGCCGTACAACGACTTTCCTACACTGATTTTTGCGACCATTTCGCCTCCATTTCCCTTGAAAGTTCCACAATCTGACGGCTCAGTTTCACGAGTTCGACGGTCTGTTGCTCCAGCTTGTAGAGCAACGCCATCGCCTTTTTCTCGGAAAAATGCAGCCTGAGTTCCTTCACGACTTGGTTGTAGTTCGTGCCTACCGCGCGGAACTGCGCATGGAAATCGGACAGTCTGGTGTAGTAATCCACCAGCGTCCTGTCCACTTTCAGCACCCTGAACGGTTGCCCGAAGAAGTGCGCCTTGATGAAAACCGACTTGGCGTAAACGCCCGACTTCTCGAACATGGCGAGGAAACGGTTGTGTTCCTCCTCGTTGAAACGGACGGTGTAACGGAACACCGCCGGGTCAAGTTTGGGATTTCTCCCGGTCTTGTTTCTTTTCTCTTTCATATAAACTTTGGATTTAGCGGATGGACGGCATAAGCCGCCGCTTCTTGGCACAGACACCGCAGGTTTGAAAGGCTTCCCGACTTCGGAGAGGAAGCCCGCCCCCTGCAAGGGCAAGTGCTTTTCGTGGCTGCTCAAAACGTTTTGAGCGGCTGAAAAGACATCTTGCTATGTTCAGGTGAACATAAAAATCCGTCGGGGACGGATTGGGGATGATTCCTTTCAAACTCCGGGCTGCGCTACCTGCGGCGTACCCTGCCGTTCGGGTGCAAAGTTACGCCCTTAAGGCGATGTCCGACAGAGGCTTGACCCGGACAATCAGTGCCAACCGGCGCAACGTGCTGCCACTTGCCGGAGAAGTGATACAAGTTCCAAAATATCCTTGTTTATTTGCAGTGTGATTCGGATGTGGGACTGAAAATACACTCCTTCCGCCAGATGTTCGGACAGCAATCCGGGCATCAATCCAAACGGTTGAAAACAGGTGTATGTATTCAGATAGTTTTCCAAGCACACGTCCGTGCGGACGGATAAAAGCATGGACGGTTGGACAAACCGATGAATACCCGCAGGCACAGCCGGATTAAGGAGTGAATAAATAAATGAATGGGAGTGCGTGCGTACGTACTAATGACAATACGCTACCGCCACCGGACAGATGTATAACCAAATAAATTATCAAAAAAATGAAAGAAGCAACTTATGTGGCAATCTCCACGCAGAAAGGTGGAGCGGGTAAGACAACCCTGACGGTGCTTGTAGCAAGCTACCTGCACTATGTGAAAGGCTACAACGTAGCCGTGGTGGACTGCGATTTTCCACAGTACAGTATCCATGACATGCGCAAGCGCGACATGAAAGCTGTCATGGAGGACGGGCATTACAAGGTGATGGCGTATGAGCAGCTCAAACGGCTGAAGAAGAACCCGTACACCATCAGATGCAGCCGTGCGGAAGATGCGGTAAAGACTGCCGAAAATCTGGTGGCAGCGCAGCCCGACCTTGATTTCGTGTTCTTCGACTTGCCGGGAACCATCAACAATGCCGATGTGGTGCAGACCATTTCCAAAATGGACTACATCTTCACGCCCATCATCGCCGACCGTGTGGTGATGGAGAGTTCCATTAAGTTCGCCACCGTTATCAACGAACAGATGATAAGCACGGGCAAGTCCGGTATCAAAGGGATTTACCTCGTGTGGAACATGGTGGACGGGCGCGAAAAGACGGAACTTTACAAAGCATACGACAAGGTCTGTGCCGAGTTCGCCCTGTCCATTCTGGAAACACATCTGCCGGACAGCAAGCGTTTCCGCAAGGAGACGGCGGCAGAACGCAAGGCAGTATTCCGCTCCACGGCGTTTCCGGCGGACAAAATACTGGTACGCGGCAGCAACCTCGACAAACTCGTCGATGAGATTCTCGGCATCATCAAAAACTGAATGGCATGGCAAAGAAAACAAGAATCGAGGACATCGACAGCGAAGCCGTAATCAACTCGTTTCGACTGGACGATACAAGCATTCCGCCGGAAGCGAGAAGCACGGACGGAAACGCTACTTCTCCACCTCCGAAAGAAGCGATACAGGAAGCCGTTTCTCCACCTGCCTCGCACTCCAAAGAGGAGCCGGAACGCAGGCGCAGGAACAGCAAGCCGGAAAAATTGGATTATGACACCGTATTCATATGCGGGTCCAACGTCACGGCAAGACTCGGCAAGCAGGTCTATATCCGCAAGGAGTACCACGACCGCATACAGAAGATGCTTCATGTAATCGGTGGCAACGAGGTGACTATCGCGGCTTTTCTTGACAACGTGCTGACACACCATTTCACGCTGTTCCAAGACGAGATAGCCGAATCGTTCAAACGGCACATGGAATCCTATAATTTATAAATACCCCAAAAACAACAAAGAAGTATGAAAAGAACAAAGAAGAACCGTCAGGCTGAGTGCCTGCAAACAGGAAAGAGTGAAAGAACCGCTGCCAATGCAGCAAAGTGTGCAAACGGATACGGTCAGGAAAAGACCGGCAGCGACTTCCGCAAGGATGAAGGCAGGGGCAAGCCGCTCTCTGTTTTCTTGGAAGCATCGGAAATCAAAACGCGGCAATGTATATACATCAGCCGAGAAATTCATGAGAAAGTCGCTATCGTTGCCAGTCGGATGGGAAACGGTTTGAGCATCGGCAAGTTCGTGGACAACATCCTCCGCGACCATTTCCGGCAATACGGGCAGCAGTACATGGAACAGATTGAAAACGCCCAAAAAGTAAGATTATGACAAAGGCGTTTTTAATCGTATCGGTTGCTTGCAACGTGTGGTTCCTGTTCCTGCTGTTTTATGACCGCATCATGGACACGAAGCTCATCCGTTTCTTCAGACATATTGCCGGGTTGTGGCGATCATTGGACAGTACAGTGGCAGAGCAAGGAAAGGATAAGGAAATACCTCACGCAGACACCTCGGACATCATTGGCAAGAGCCGTTTCAAGATGGCATCGACCCGGACAACCGCTGCCATACTGGCGCAAGAAGCCGCCACTTCGGATAAAGGCATTGAGCTGTCGGAGGAAGAGGCTACTTTTGACGACGGAAACACGGAAACCGTCTCACGCCCGACACAAGTACCGGAGGACAAACTCGATGAAACCTTCACGAGCATCCCGCCCTCGGAACTGGAGTACGGAGAAGATGAACCGGAGGATGAAGAACCAGACAAAAAGCAGGCTTCGGGAAGCAGCTTCGAGGATATTGACATGGCAGTACGCACCATACGGAAGGAATCACCATCCGATGAGGAAATGCGACACGCCGGAAAGGTCATGACGGAACTGGACGGGACAGAGCTTTTCACAAGAATAACGGAACGCCTGACCGATGATACAATGAGCGAGAGGCTTGCAAAGGCGATGGCAGTTTTCGTGGACACGGTGAACATGACCGTGACACAACAAAAGGAAAAGGTGTTCGTGATTCCCGACAACATCGAGGAGTTCGACTTCCGAAACTATGTATAACAGCTAAAAAAGAATGGAAATGAAAACGTAAAATGACGACACCCATGCGCACGGCGGTACAAGGTACAGCCAATCCGCAACGGACACACCCAAGTCCGTAGAAACAAACGGGCAACCACTAAACCAAAGTAAAGTAATCAAGTATCAACCGCCCGAAAAAGGACTATCCACCCTTTGGACGGCACAAAACAAGAACTGTTTATGAACAAGAACATCAGACAAAAGTTCATCATCTCTGCGGCACTCATGATTGCCGCAACCGCCTCCGTATTTGCGCAAGGAAACGGTCTGGCAGGTATTAACGAAGCCACCTCTATGGTGAGTTCGTATTTCGACCCCGGCACGAAATTAATCTACGCCATCGGCGCGGTGGTCGGTCTTATCGGAGGCGTGAAAGTCTATGGCAAGTTCGTGCGACGTGAAGTTGCGTAAGTGATTGTGTAACATCAAGATTACACCTCCAGTTCCGTCTGGAGTAGCCTACGGACACGTGCATTGGGAGTAATCCTTTTGTACGGAGCTGTCCCGACAAGGTAGCCTTTCCAAAAGGAGAAGATTGAACCGTGAGGGGAAATCAACGGCTGATAACACCATTCAGCACGAGGAGCTTGGCTTAGCGGTATGGTCAACGAAAGTGAACTGTCCGATAAACATCGTAAGGTATAACGAGCCAAAGGCTGTTGACAGGCTCGGACCAAAAGGTAAGCAGTCGGCTGTCCTCTTGAACTTTGGGGGCACACGGACATTAGCACTGCCGGTGGAATAGACAGGACCTAACCCGCTTATTTATCACTTATGTAAAACACGGTAAGCCCGTATCTCTCCAGTTCATCAGAGCTGGTAAGCAAGCCGCAAGGCAAGCCTACATGGGGTGTGGGTATAGGATAGCGGAAAAAGCGAATGCCTCCCTGTAATGGGGAGGATACGGATTGAGCCAATATCACGGGTTGGTAAAGGTAACATCATCCGACACGAAAGTGGGCAGACTTCCGCCTATGGTGACACTTTACAAGATAGTTTACAGAACTTTTAAAGAAAGGAAAGCAAATGAACGCAAAGAAATTGGCGTGTGCGCCCGAAGACATAGACATTCACGAACTCTGGTCGAAAATCGACTGGGACAAATGTGAGCGTTTTGTCCAAAAGCTGCAAGCACGTATTGTAAAGGCTCAAAGGGAAGGCAGAAATAACAAGGTGAAAGCCCTGCAATGGATGCTTACCCACTCGTTCTACGCCAAAGCATTGGCGGTAAAACGAGTTACGACTAACAAAGGAAAATCTACTTCCGGCGTTGACAAGATTACATGGTCTTCTCCATTGGCGAAAGCCAAAGCCATATTCACTCTGAAAAGACATGGCTACAAGCCACAACCTTTAAAACGTGTAAATATCAAAAAGAAGAACGGGAAATTACGCCCACTCGGAATACCAACGATGAAAGACCGTGCGATGCAGGCATTGTACCTAATGGCACTTGACCCGATAGCGGAAACCACTGGCGACAGCCATTCCTACGGATTCCGCAGACATCGCTGTACACATGATGCCATCGAGCAATGCTACATCGTTCTTTCTCGTTCGGTCGCTCCCGAATGGATTCTTGAGGGGGACATCAAAGGATGCTTCGACCATATCAGCCATGCGTGGTTAATCAACAATATCCCTATGGATAAGGAGATACTACGCAAATGGCTCGAATGCGGATATGTGTTCAATGGAGAACTCTTTCCTACGGAAGAGGGAACCCCACAAGGTGGCATAATATCCCCAACTCTTGCAAACATGGCACTTGACGGACTGCAAGATTTGTTGGAAAAGAGTGTCAAGAAATATCAGGTGAACTACAAAAAGATAGTTCCTAAGATACATCTTGTACGATATGCAGATGATTTCATTGTAACGGCAAAGGATAAGGAAACGATAGAACAGGTTATACTTCCATTAGTACGTAAGTTCCTTGCGGAAAGAGGTCTGACACTATCAGAAGAAAAGACAAAAATCACACATATAAATGAGGGATTTGACTTTCTCGGTTTCAATATCCGAAAGTTCCGCAATAATACGCTGCTGACAACTCCATCCAAAGATGCGCAAAAGAGGTTTTGCGAAAAAATCCGCAAGACGATAGAAGCCAACAAGTGTGTAAAACAGAAGTCACTTATTATGATGCTGAATCCAATCATAAAAGGTTGGGGTAATTATTATAAATATGGTACTTCTGCGAATGTATTCCACCGAATGGATTGGGAAATCTTCAAGAAAATATGGCAATGGGCAAGACGCAGACATCCGCAGAAATGTAAAGGATGGGTAAAGGATAAGTATTTCAGAACACTAAATGGGCACTCGTGGAGATTTGCGGCAGATATGGGCAAGAAAGATAAGATTGATTATCTCGAACTGACCTATCTACCAACCATCCACCATGAGAAATTCGTCAAGGTTCGGCATTATGCCAATCCGTATGACCCATCAGATAAATCGTACTACGAATGGAGAGAAACCTACCGAATGAAGCAAACGCTGAAAGGCAGGCAATCTCTAATAAACATTTGGAAACGACAGAATAAAGTATGTCCTGTATGTGGAGAGCGTATTGACAGGGAAAGACCTTGGAGTATCACTGAACAAATAGTCAGTGGACGAAAGGTAAGAACTCTTGTACATACCAGTTGTAAACGTAAAATGCAAAGTAGATTATGAATATGAAAGTCGAAAATGAGATGGCTCTACCGATAACAAAGTCGGTAACGGTCATGTTGCTTGAGCCGTATGCGGGGAAACTCGCACGTACGGTTCTTAGAGGGGAAAGCTCCCGTAAGGGGGCTGACCTACTCGACTCGTCCGGCGACCCCGACACGAGCAAGACAGCCGCCTCATGGTTCGGGGCTTGTATCTTCCTGATTGTCGCTGCGACTATCCTGCGCTCATTCTTCCTTTAATAAACAATGTATGGCTGAATACCCGATAAACAAGGGTATCGGCCGTCCGGTTGAGTTCAAGGGTCTAAAGGCTCAGTACCTCTTCATCTTCTGCGGAGGTCTGCTGGCTCTCTTCGTCCTGTTCGTCATCCTCTACATGGTCGGCATCGACCAGTGGGTATGTATCGGCTTCGGCGCGGCATCGTCTTCCGTCCTCGTATGGCAGACCTTCGCGCTGAACGCCCGGTACGGCGAACACGGGCTGATGAAATTGGGAGCGGCAAGGAGCCATCCCCGATACCTTATCAACCGGCGGCGGATCACCCGATTATTCAAACGGCAACGAAAGGAAGAAACGACATGAGAAATACATCCAAAATGACAACACTGGAAAACAAGTTCCCGCTGCTGTCGGTGGAGCATGGCTGCATCATTTCCAAAGACGCCGACATCACGGTGGCTTTCGAGGTGGAACTGCCGGAGCTTTATACCGTGACAGGCGCGGAGTACGAGGCAATACACGGCTGCTGGTGCAAGGCTATCAAGGTGCTGCCGGACTTCTGCGTCGTGCATAAGCAGGACTGGTTCATCAAGGAACGCTACAAGCCGGAACTGCAAAAGGATGACATGAGCTTTTTGAGCCGCTCCTTTGAACGACACTTCAACGAGCGTCCGTACCTGAAACACACCTGCTACCTCTACCTGACCAAGACGACGAAGGAACGTAACCGGATGCAGAGCAACTTCAGTACGCTGTGCCGGGGACATATCATCCCGAAGGAGCTGGACAGGGAAACCGCCGGGAAGTTCATGGAAGCCGCCGAACAGTTCGAGCGCATCATGAACGACAGCGGCTTTGTCAGGCTGCGCCGCCTCTCCACCGACGAGCTTGTCGGGACGGAGAAGTCCGCTGGGCTGATAGAGCGTTACTTCTCGCTCATGCCCGAAGGCGACACGGCCTTGCAGGACATCGACCTCTCGGCAAGGGAAATGCGCATCGGTGACAACCGCCTGTGCCTGCACACCCTCTCCAACGCGGAGGATATGCCCGGAAAGGTGGCTACCGACATCCGCTACGAGAAACTCTCCACCGACCGTTCGGACTGCCGCCTCTCCTTCGCCTCCCCCGTGGGGCTGCTGCTTTCCTGTAACCACATCTACAACCAGTATGTGATTATCGACAACAGCGAGGAAAATTTGCAGAAATTCGAGAAGTCCGCGAGGAATATGCAGTCGCTCTCCCGATACAGCCGGAGCAACAGCATCAACCGCGAGTGGATAGACCAGTACCTGAACGAAGCCCATTCCTACGGGCTGACCTCGGTACGGGCGCACTTCAACGTCATGGCGTGGAGCGATGACGCGGAGGAACTGAAGCATATCAAGAACGATGTGGGCAGCCAGCTTGCCAGCATGGAGTGCGTCCCCCGCCACAACACTATCGACTGCCCGACGCTCTACTGGGCGGCGATGCCCGGCAACGCGGCGGACTTCCCGGCGGAAGAGAGTTTCCACACCTTCATTGAGCAGGCGGTGTGCCTCTTCACGGAGGAAACCAACTACCGCAGTTCGCTCTCGCCCTTCGGCATCAAGATGGTGGACAGGCTTACGGGAAAACCGTTGCACCTCGACATCAGCGACCTGCCGATGAAGCGGGGCATCACGACCAACCGCAACAAGTTCGTGTTGGGTCCTTCGGGCAGTGGCAAGTCGTTTTTCATGAACCACCTCGTGAGGCAATACTACGAGCAAGGTACGCACGTGGTATTAGTGGACACGGGAAACTCCTATCAGGGCTTGTGCGAGATGATCCGGCGCAAGACAAACGGGGCGGATGGCGTGTATTTCACCTACACGGAGGAGAAACCGATTTCGTTCAACCCGTTCTACACCGATGATTACGTGTTCGACGTGGAGAAGAAGGACAGCATCAAGACATTGCTGCTGACGCTCTGGAAGTCGGAGGATGACAAAGTGACGAAGACGGAAAGCGGCGAACTGGGCAGTGCGGTGAACGCCTACATCGAGCGTATCAGGGCTGACCGGAGCATCGTTCCCTCGTTCAACACCTTCTACGAGTATATGCGCGACGACTACCGCCGCGAACTGGCGGAACGTGAGATAAAGGTGGAGAAGTCAGACTTCAACATCGACAATATGCTCACCACCATGCGGCAGTATTACCGGGGCGGACGCTACGACTTCCTGCTCAACTCCACGGAGAACATCGACCTGCTCGGCAAGCGGTTCATCGTCTTCGAGATTGACAGTATTAAGGAGAATCGCGAGCTTTTCCCGGTCGTGACCATCATCATCATGGAAGCCTTCATCAACAAGATGCGCCGTCTGAAAGGCGTAAGGAAACAACTGATTGTGGAAGAGGCTTGGAAGGCGTTGTCTTCGGCGAACATGGCTGAATACCTGCGCTATATGTACAAGACCGTGCGCAAGTATTACGGGGAGGCAATCGTGGTGACGCAGGAGGTGGACGACATCATTTCCTCGCCCGTGGTCAAGGAAAGCATCATCAACAACTCCGATTGCAAAATCCTTCTCGACCAGCGGAAGTACATGAACAAGTTTGATGCCATACAGTCCCTGTTGGGTCTGACGGAGAAGGAGAAGTCGCAGATACTCTCCATCAACATGGCGAACAACCCGTCAAGGCTCTACAAGGAAGTGTGGATAGGACTGGGCGGCACGCAGTCGGCGGTCTATGCCACCGAAGTTAGTGCTGAAGAGTATCTGGTGCGCCCGTAAAGGGAATTTGACGAATGTCGCTTTGGCAAGCGACTGGGCAAGTGTTTAAAATGCCCATTAACAACCGCTAACCGGAGGGGAAAACCCCACAAGGGAACATAGCACGTTGGTAAAGCCATAAGTCAGCCAACTGTCAGGCTGCGACCGAATGGCAAGTTAAAATGATAGATATGAGGATAAAGCCTGCATTGGTTGAACGATAGTCCGAGCAGTCGTATCCTTGGGCAATGACGGAAGACAGTTGAATAATTCTTCGGAATTATACCGTTATGTTGCGGTACTACACTGATGACACGTAGCAGGAGTAGCATAAACTTACCGCAAGGCAACTACCATAAGTAGTAAAGGACGAAAGTCGTATCCGACAATCTATCGAGCCAAATAGTCGTCAAATTTCTAAACGGGGATTGCCTAAACCGGAAAGCCAGTTGTAGGGCTATGGGGTCTGCCCCTGAATATCCGGCATGGCAACGGAGCTTCCATAGTAGTCTGAGCAGGGTAACGCCCTGTACATGGCGAAGGGGAGCAGCTAATTAAGTTTAACAATTTAAAGGAAGATGTGAGAGACATGAGAAATCCAGAAAATGTGTTGAACAGTCTGAGTAAACACAGCGGTAACTTGAACTATAAGTTTGAGCGGCTGTATAGAGTGCTGTTTAACGAGGAAATGTTTTATGTAGCCTATCAGAATATTTACAGCAAGACAGGCAACATGACGGCAGGAGCCGATGGTAAAACCATTGACGGAATGAGTATTGACCGAGTTGAACAACTGATTGGCAGTCTTAAAAATGAGACTTATCAGCCTAATCCGTCCAAAAGGACGTACATACCTAAGAAAAACGGGAAAAAACGTCCGCTTGGCATACCCTCTTTTGATGATAAGCTGGTACAGGAAGTAGTCAGAATGATACTTGAAGCAATCTATGAAGGTAGTTTTGAACATACTTCACATGGGTTTCGTCCCAAACGAAGTTGTCATACTGCTCTTATAGATATACAAAAGACATTCACTGCCGTGAAATGGTTTATTGAAGGCGATATTAAAGGATTCTTCGACAATATCAATCATGACGTACTGATTAATATTCTTCGGGAACGTATCGCCGACGAGAGATTTTTGCGGCTTATCAGAAAATTCCTGAATGCCGGATATGTGGAAGACTGGGTATTTCATAGAACGTACAGTGGAACTCCGCAAGGCGGGATTATCAGCCCAATACTGGCTAACATCTACCTTGACAAGTTCGACAAGTACATCAAGGAATACATCAATCGGTTCAATAAAGGGGTAACAAGAAAAGGCGACGCTCGATACAAGCTCTACGAACAGCGAAGATACCGACTGGCAAAGAAACTAAAGAATGAGAAAGATGTAAAGGTAAGGAAACAGATGACCGCCGAAATTAAGCGGCTACGAGAAGAACGGAACAACTATCCGGCACGTAATGAAATGGACAGCAGTATCAAACGGTTAAAATACGTGAGATACGCAGATGACTTTCTGATTGGAATTACCGGTAATCTTGAAGACTGCAAAACAGTAAAAGAGGATATTAAGAATTATTTGAATGAAGCTCTTAAACTGGAACTGTCAGACGAAAAGACACTGATAACCAATGCGCAGAAACCAGCGAAATTTCTCGGATATGACGTATTTATACGTAGGTGTAACGATTTACGTAAGGATAAGTACGGTAAAACGGTTCGTGCATTCGGACACAAGCCTGTATTGTACCTGAATTTTGAAACGATGCGGAAGAAACTCTTTGATTATAAAGCCGCAAGAATCGCGGTCGTCAATGGCAAAGAGGTTTGGAAATCCATCGTCAGAACGTACATGCTGAACTTGGATGACTTGGAAATAGTCAGTCAGTTCAATGCCGAAATCCGAGGGTTCTATAATTACTACTCAATAGCCAATAACAGCTATGTCATCAATTCTTTCTATCACATTATGTCATACAGCATGTATAAGGTATTTGCGAACAAATACAAATCATCTGTAAAGAAAATACTTCTGAAATATAAAAAGAACAAGGTTTTCCAAGTGGCATATGAAAATAGCAAGGGTAAGACACTTTACCAATCATTTTATCATGATGGTTTCAAACGCAAAAAGGTTGCAGGGAATATTTACTGTGACACTATTCCACGGACAGTTTCCATAACAGGTGGACGTAACAGCCTTATGGAAAGGCTGAAGCTCCAAGTTTGCGAATTATGCGGTGCTACCGATAAACTCGAAATGCATCACGTTCGCAAACTTAAAGACCTGAAAGGTAAATCCGACTGGGAAAAGAAAATGATAGCTCGAAGACGAAAAACTTTGGCTGTCTGCTCAAAGTGTCATGCAAAAATAGATCCCGACCGAAGAATCAGACTGAATTAATTAGTGGAGAGCCGGATACAGGGAGACTTGTAAGTCCGGTTCGGAGGCGAGTACTCGGAAACCTACCATAGAAATATGACAAGGCGCTGGGTGCTTAGCCTACGCGTACACCACCGAAGAAACGGAAAAAGTAGAGGTGTACCGTCTGGCGGAGCAGCTGGGCGGCGACATTGAAGCCGCCATCCGGCAGCTTGCCGAAAGACGGAGAAACAAGGAATAGGCAATAAGTAAAAACAGATTCATCAACTAAAAAAGAAAATGCGTATGAGTATATCAAGAACGAAAATGCTGCAAGTCAGCAAGTGTTTAATCGGGCTGGCGGTCATGGTGTTGCAATCCTGCGATGTAGCGGACAACCGCCGTGACCTGCTTTGCGGAAACTGGGAAAGCGTAGAGGGCAAGCCCGACGTGCTTATCTACAAGGAGGGCGAAGCCTATAAGGTGACGGTGTTCAAGCGTAGCGGGCTGCGCCGCAAACTGAAGCCGGAAACCTATCTCTTGCAGGAAGAGAACGGCAACCTGTTCATGAACACCGGCTTCCGTATCGACGTGTCCTACAACGAAGCAACGGACATCCTGACCTTCTCGCCCAACGGGGACTATGTGCGCGTGAACCCGAAACCGGACCATCCGATAGGCAAGCAATAAATAATGAAATCCACTAAAATCCAAAGTAACATGAGAACAAGAATAACACTTATTATCTGCCTGTGCCTGTTTGCAGTCGGCAGGGCAAGCGCACAGTGGGCGGTGATAGACCCGTCCAACATCGCGCAGAGCATCGTGAACACCTCGAAGAACGTGGTACACACTTCCACGACCGCCCAGAATATGATAAAAAATTTTCAAGAGACGGTGAAGATTTACGAGCAGGGCAAGAAGTATTACGACGCGCTCAAATCCGTGAACAATCTGGTAAAGGACGCCCGGAAGGTGCAGCAGACCATCCTGATGGTGGGTGACATCACCGACACCTATGTGACCAGCTTCCAGAAGATGATGCGTGACGACAACTTCACGGTGGAGGAACTGGGAGCCATCGCCTTTGGCTACACCAAGCTGTTGGAGGAATCCAACGACGTGCTGACGGAACTGAAGAACGTGGTGAACATCACCACGCTCTCCATGACGGACAAGGAGCGCATGGATGTGGTGGAACGCTGTTACTCCAAGATGAAGCGTTACCGCAACCTCGTGAGCTACTACACCAACAAGAACATCAGCGTGAGCTACCTGCGTGCGAAGAAGAAGAACGACCTCGACCGCATCATGGGGCTGTACGGGAACATGAACGAAAGATACTGGTAGCCTATGAATTTCGACAACCTTCACCAGATTCTGCGCTCGCTCTATGAGCAGATGATGCCGCTATGCGGGGACATGGCGGGTGTGGCGAAAGGCATTGCCGGGCTGGGCGCGCTGTTCTACGTCGCCTACCGGGTGTGGCAGTCGCTGGCGAGAGCCGAACCGATAGACGTGTTCCCTATGCTCCGCCCCTTTGCGATAGGCTTGTGCATCATGTTCTTTCCGACGGTGGTATTAGGTACGATAAACAGCATCATGTCGCCCGTCGTGCAGGGTACGGCAAAGATGCTGGAGGCGGAAACGCTGGACATGAACCGATACCGTGAGCAGAAGGATAAACTGGAATACGAGGCGATGATGCGTAATCCCGAAACCGCCTACCTCGTGTCGAACGAGGAGTTTGACAAACAGTTGGAGGAACTGGGCTGGTCGCCCGGCGACATGGTGACGATGGCGGGGATGTATATCGAGCGCGGGATGTACAACATGAAGAAGGGCATCCGCGACTTCTTCCGCGAGATATTGGAACTGATGTTCCAAGCCGCCGCACTCGTGATAGACACCATCCGCACGTTCTTCCTCGTGGTGCTGGCGATACTCGGTCCGATAGCCTTCGCCATATCGGTATGGGACGGCTTCCAAAGCACGCTCACGCAATGGATATGCCGCTACATACAGGTCTATCTGTGGCTGCCCGTGTCGGATATGTTCAGCACCATACTGGCGAAAATCCAAGTGCTGATGCTGCAAAGCGACATCGAACGGATGCAGGCTGACCCGAACTTTTCGCTGGATTCGAGCGACGGGGTGTATATCGTCTTCATGATAATCGGCATCATCGGTTACTTCACCATCCCGACGGTGGCAGGCTGGATTATCCAAGCCGGAGGCATGGGAAGCTACGGTCGCAACGTGAACCAGACGGCAGGACGAGCCGGAAGCATGGCGGGCAGCGTGGCGGGTGCAGCCGCAGGAAACGT